>JAVWYC010000043.1:0-11646 GCA_036661755.1 Mucinivorans sp.
CACGCGAGCAAACTAGCTCGCCGTGCAACCGCTCGCTCGCGAGAAACCGCGCTATCTTGGGGCACGCCTGCCCCAAACAAACCCTAGCTCTGCACCACTTCAACGAGTAAGACCCTGAACCCTAGCCGCTACCTTCAACTCGTCCTCCCACTGACGCCAACGAGGATCTAAACGTGTCATAATACCATAAAAATCCGAATTATGAGAATTAATCAAAAAATGACACAACTCATGAAGCGTTATATAATCTATACACTGACTCGGCATACGAGCCAAATGAGCGTTAAATGTGATCAACCCCTTGGTGTAATAACATCGACCCCAAGCACGACTCATCTCGAAAACCTTGATCCGAGGAGCATCCACAAAATAACCCATCAACTCCATACGCACCAACCACATGTCGATGCTCTTTTGGAACACACCTCGCGAAGCACGACGATACCACGAGGCCAGATAAGCCTCGAAATTTTCGCGCGTCATCTCCTTTAACGTCAAATGCAAGACCGCCCCCTCGATACGAGAACTATTACGACTGCCTGCCTCTATCTTGATGCTGTATTGAATGCCAACGAACCAAATTTTGCGCCGTACCGAACTGATTGGCGTGGCGGTGGGGCGAGGGCTGAAAATATATCTAAATAATCCCATGCGTAGAGTTTTCTAGCCACTGCACAATCTGCTCTATATCGCTTGGGGCGAAGTAGCGCAGGTCGCGCTCGCGGCGTAACCAAGTGAGTTGTCGCTTGGCATAGTTGCGTGTGTTTTGTTTTATCTTGTCGATGGTTGCTTCTTTTGAAAGTTTGCCGTCGAAATAATCGAAAAATTCGCTGTAACCAACCGTGCGTAAAGGCGCCAAATGGCGTTGCGCGATAAGGGCGCGTGCTTCGTCTTCGAGCCCTCGGTGAACCATCTGCTCCACACGGCTGTTTATTCGATGGTATAGCTCCTCGCGCGGCATATCGACAGCCAAGCGCACCACGCTGAAAGGGCGTGTAGCGTGGCGCGCGGTACGCAGGTTGGAGTAGGGCATGCCGCTCGCCCGGCATACCTCCAATGCGCGAATCACGCGTAACGGATTTTGTCGATCGACCAAATTATAGTGCACGGGGTCGGCCATGCGTAGCGCTTCTAAAATTGGAGCCAAGCCATCGCGTTCGTATATTGTGTTGAGCTCCCCGCGGATAGTCTCGCTGGTGGGCAAAGGGTCGAGCCCATAGACCAAAGCATCGGCAAAAAGACCCGAACCGCCCACCAGAATCACGGTGGAGTGGTGGGCAAAAAGTTTTTCGAGCAACACTAGCGCCTCTTGTTCGTAGGCACCCGCAGAGAGAGGCTCTTCGATCGAACGATCTTGAATAAAATAGTGAGTGGCAGCGGCCAACTCTTCCGGTGATGGCACAGCGGTGCCGATTGTCATTTCGCGATAGAATTGTCGAGAATCGCAACTCACCACCGGGCATTGATAACCAAGGGCTAGGCTAGCGGCCACTGCACTTTTGCCAGCTGCCGTAGCTCCTTGAATAACAACCAATCGCCCCATAAAATTTATTTTTTACTGTTTTAGATTTCAAAGATAGCAAAATTTTCGGTACTTTTGTAGAAATTCAAAATTCAAAAGAAGTGTTCACTCATCTACACGTCCATACCCATTACTCGATACTCGACGGCGCAGCCTCGATCAAAAAACTTGTAGGCCGAGCCTCGTCGCTCGGCATGAAGGCGCTCGCGGTGACCGACCACGGGAACATGTATGGCGCCTATGAGTTCCACACGGCAGCCACAAAGGCGGGTATTAAGCCGATCTTGGGTTGTGAGGTTTATGTGGCGCGTACTTCGCGTTTCGATAAATCGGCCAAGGACGATCGCGGTGGTGATCACTTGATCTTGTTGGCCAAGAATGAGGCGGGTTATCGTAATTTGATCAAACTGGTTTCATATGGTTGGACGGAGGGTTTTTACTATAATCCGCGTATCGACAAGGAGCTTTTGACGAAATATCACGAGGGTCTTATCTGTTCGTCGGCTTGTTTGGGAGGCGAAATTCCGGGTCACATCATGGACGGCAACATGGATTTGGCACGCCAAGGGGTGAAGTTCTATAAGGATTTGTTTGGCGATGATTTCTATTTAGAGATGCAGTTTCACCCCTCGGGCGATCCGCAACGTGATGCCCATGTGTTTCACAATCAAGTACTTGTCAACAAAGCCATCAAAGCTCTTGCGGCGGAGTTCGACATTAAGTATATAGCCACCAATGATTCGCATTTTGTGGAGGCCGATGACGCGCAGGCGCACGATCGTTTGATATGTTTGGCCACAGCGCGCGATCTGGACGACCCTACACGTATGCGCTACACGGGTCAAGAGTGGCTCAAAAGCGAGTCGGAGATGGCCGAGCTTTTTGGTGCCGAATATCCCTTGGCGCTGAGCAATACCGAGGAGATAGCCGACAAAATCGAAGAGTATTCTTTGACCCACAAACACTATATGCCCGATTTTCCGATTCCCGACGATTTTCAGGTCGACACCCTTCGTGTGGAGGGGGATTTGGCCAAAATGGAGGGCGAAGTGAGCCAAGAGCAGAAAGACGAAAGAGTGCAGAAGTCCAAGGAGCAACAATATTTGGAGTTTATTTCGCGTAGTGGAGCGGCTCAACGTTATGGCACTCCGTTGCCCGAGGCGGTGGAAGAGCGTTTGACATTCGAGCTACAGACAATCGAGTGGATGGGTTTCCCGGGCTATTTCCTCATCGTGTGGGACTTTATCAAAGCGGCTCGCCAGATTGGTGTTTCGGTGGGCCCGGGGCGTGGTTCGGCCGCGGGGTCGGTGGTTTCTTATACCCTTGGCATCACCAACATTGAGCCGATGCGTTATGGGCTTCTCTTCGAGCGTTTTTTGAATCCCGAGCGTATTTCGATGCCCGATGTGGATATTGATTTCGATGAAGATGGGCGGGAAAAAGTATTGCACTATGTAGTAGAAAAATATGGACAGAAACGAGTAGCCCATATTATCACCTTTGGCACAATGGCTGCCAAGAGTTCGATTCGCGATGTGGCGCGAGTTCAGAAACTGGATTTACGTCAGAGCGATCGTTTGGCTAAGTTAGTGCCCGACACTCCCGGCACAACGCTCGAAAAGGCATATAAAGAGGTTCCCGAATTGGCCGGCGAACGCAATAGCGACAACGAGCAGATCCGAGACACGTTGCGCTATGCCGAAAAGTTAGAGGGCACCGTTCGTCAGACCGGCGTTCATGCCTGTGGGGTGATTATCGGTAAGGACGACCTAGAAAAGTTTGCGCCCATGTGTACGGCCAAAGATGCCGAGCTTTATGTGGTGCAATACGAGGGGGGCTTGGTGGAGAGTATCGGTTTGTTGAAGATGGACTTTTTGGGTCTTCGCACACTATCTATTATTAAGGACGCGCTGGATAACATCAAACTATCTACCCAAGAGCAGATAGACATTAACAACATACCGCTCGACGACAAAAAGACGTTGGATCTATATTGTGCAGGCGACACGACCGGTATTTTTCAGTTTGAAAGTCCGGGCATGAAGAAGCACTTGCGCAACTTGAAGCCCAGTTGTTTTGAGGATCTAATCGCCATGAACGCCCTCTATCGTCCGGGGCCAATGGAGTATATCCCTAATTTCATTGCTCGTAAGCATGGTAGCGAAGCGATAGTCTATGATGTGCCGCAGATGGAGGAGGTGCTCAAAGAGACTTATGGCATTACCGTCTACCAAGAACAGGTGATGTTGCTTTCGCAGCGTTTGGGCGGCTTCACCAAGGGTCAGGCCGATACTTTGCGCAAGGCGATGGGTAAGAAACAACGCGAAACGTTGGACAAAATGAAGCCCAAGTTTATCGAGGGGGCGGCCAAGAATGGTCACCCGGCCGATATTTGCGAAAAGATTTGGAAGGATTGGGAGGCCTTTGCTCAATATGCTTTCAATAAATCACACTCAACGTGCTATGCCTATATTTCCTATCAGACGGCCTATTTGAAGGCTCACTATCCATCGGAATATATGGCGGCCGTGTTGAGTCGCAACCTGTCGGACATCAAGAAGATTAGTTTCTTTATGGACGAGTGTCGGCGTATGAACGCGCCCGTTTTAGGCCCCGACGTGAATTATTCCTACGAACATTTTGCGGTCGATCAATTGCATAACATTCGTTTTGGAATGGCGGGCATCAAGGGTGTTGGCCAGGGGGCGGTTGAGGCTATTGTTGCCGAGCGTCAAGCGGGAGGCTTGTTTAGCGATATTTTCGATTTTGTGGAGCGTGTCTCCTTGACGGCTGTCAATCGCAAGGCTTTTGAATGTTTGGCTCTTTCGGGTGCTTTTGATGCTATTTATTCGGGCGAGCGTTCCGATTTTTTTGCTCCGGCGAGCGATGGTCGAGGTAATTTCATTGAGCAATTGGTGCGTTATGGCACTTTGGTGCAGAGCGAACGTAGCGAGGCTTCGCACTCTTTGTTTGGTGATTTGGCTAGTTCGTCGATGGTTCAAAAACCAAGTGCGCCCACCGGTGGCGAGAGTTGGGGTAAGCTCGAAATGTTGGAAAAAGAGCGCGATGTGATCGGCATTTACCTCTCGTCGCACCCTTTGGACGACTATCGAGTGGTGCTCGAAAAGTATTGCACGGCTTCCGTTGGTGAGCTCGATGATTTGGGTGCGCTCAATGGGCGTGATTTGATTTTGGGCGGTATGATCACTTCGGCTCAACACCTGACCACAAAAACGGGTAAGCCTTTTGGTCGCTTTACCATCGAAGACCTTGGCGGTAGCTATACGTTCACTCTTTTTTCGCGCGATTGGGAGCAATTTCGCTATCACTGTATGGCGCAAAGCACGGTGCTTATTCGTTGCAAAGTGGAGCCGGCCTCATATCGCGAGGGGTTGGAGATCAAAATTTCGCAGATCAAACCGCTTGGCGATGTTCTCGAAAAAGATATTCACACCCTGACCGTCAAACTGCCAATCGAAGATGTCAGTCAAGATTTTATCGAAGAGTTGGCCGCCATTGTCGAAGAGTCGAAAGGGTCGGTTTCGCTTGTTTTTAACGTCTATGATGGTGCGAGCGGAATTTATGTCCCCCTTCGTTCGCGTTCGGGTAGGGTGGCCCTGAATTCACAAATTACATTTTTTTTAGACAATAATGCTTTGGAATATAGAATTTCTTGACGTATATTTGTGCAGGCTTTTTTAGATGTAGCTTTGTTGAGTTGTATATAAATAGGTGTGTGTAGCTCAATAAAAATAACATTTTTCAGCGATAAATCAATAATTTTAGAGACAAATTTAGAGACAAAATAACTTTCAAAAAAAACTAAAATATAATGGCAATCACAGTAAACCAAACAAATTTTGAGGAGCTTATGGCTTCTGACAAACCGGTAGTTATCGATTTTTGGGCCGAATGGTGTGGCCCATGCCGCATGGTTGGCCCAATCGTAGAAGAATTAGCAACCGAATACCAAGGACGCGCCATCATTGGTAAATGCGATGTGGATAGCAACGACGAAATTGCGGCTAAATTTGCCGTGCGTAACATTCCGACAATTATTTTTGTCAAAGGCGGTGTGGTGGTCGACAAACAAGTCGGCGCAACCTCAAAAGCGGCTTTGGCCGAAAAATTAGCTAAACTCTTATAGTTAAGAATAGATATATCTATTAAGAGAACTTTTTTTGATTTTGCCTCCGATCTTTTTCGGAGGCAAAATTTTCAACACACGTATATAATATTTTTGATCAATGAATAATAAACATCGTTTGATGGCCCTCGCTCTTGCTGCTCTATTGGCCTCTTGCGGCTCGTCGCCAAAGGCAAATCACGGAGCAGATGAATATCCGGTGACAACGCTCGACACTTCTAGTGCCGTTGTTTTCACTGACTTTGCCACCGAAATTAAAAGTGGTACGGTTGTCGATATTCGCCCACGGGTGTCGGGCTATATAGATAAAATTCTAGTGGCCGAGGGAGCTCACATCAACAAAGGAGATGTTATTTTTCAGATCAATCAAGCCGATCTGGCCGAAGAATACAATTCGGCACAGGCCAATGTAGATGCCTCGCGCGCTAAACTCGAAAACGCAAACCTCGAAGTGCGTAAACTCACTCCGCTGGTCAACAAAGGCATCATTAGCCCCTATGAATTAGATAACGCAAAAAGTAACCTTATGGCCGCCCAGGCTGCACTCAAAGCGTCTGTGTCACAGATGAATAACGCCAAGATTAGCTTGGGTTACGCTCGTATCACATCGCCCGTCAACGGCGTTGTGGGGCGAATCGTGGTGCGCGAGGGAACGTTGGTCGCCCCCTCGAATGGCGAGCCGCTCACCACAGTTTCGGGCGATGGCGACGTGTCGGCCTATTTCAGTATAGACGAAAATACAATACTCGACATGGCAATGGCGGCCGAGGGACGAACGCTGGTGGAGAAAGTATCGCGCCTGCCAAAGGTGGATCTGTTGCTATCCAATGGCTCTCGATATATCGAAAAAGGGCGCTTGGAGCTCGCTAGTGGCTTGGTGGACGCGGCCACAGGGTCCTATCAAATGAAAGCAATCTTCCCCAATGCCAACAATGCACTCCGCTCGGGTAGCTCGGGGGTGGTGCGTATGAGCGAATATCTGTCGGGAGTGATTCTCGTGCCACAGAAAGCGACCTACGAAATGCAGGATAAAAAAATGGTTTTTATAGTCGATGATCAAGGTAAGGTTGTCTCGAACACCATTACCGTCGAAGGCTCTACGGGAACCGATTATGTGGTGAGCGCAGGAGTAAACATCGGAGATAAAGTGGTGACCGAAGGGGTGGACTTTATCAAAGATGGTGATGTGATTAAAATGCGCACCAAATAATTTTTTTTGTTCCGTAATTTTTAATACAATAGGTATAAGATGGTAGATAAATTCATCAAGCGGCCGGTTCTTTCAACAGTTCTCTCGATAGTGATTTTCTTGATTGGTATCCTGGGTTTGGTGTCGCTACCGATCACTCAATTTCCCGAAATTGCACCACCAATGGTCGAAGTGTCGACCAATTACATGGGAGCGAGCGCCGATGTGGTGCTCAAAAGTGTTGTCGCGCCGCTCGAAGAGCAGATCAACGGGGTCGAAAACATGACCTACATGACCTCGTCGGCCGACAACAACGGCTCGGCTACAATAAAAGTCTACTTCAAACTGGGCACCAATGCCGACTTGGCGGCAGTCAACGTCCAAAATCGAGTGGCTGCAGCGACCAGCAAACTGCCATCGGCTGTCACTCAATATGGGGTGACAACACAAAAAAGCCAAAACTCGATGTTGCTCATGGTGTCGCTCTATAGCGATAACCCGAACTACGACGAAACTTTTGTCGAAAACTATGCGCGTATTAACCTCTACCCCGAGTTGCAACGCGTGACAGGGGTGGGCATGGTGAGTATTTTCGGTATGCGCGACTACGCGATGCGTGTGTGGCTCCAACCCGAAAAGTTGGCCGTCTATAACCTCATGCCGCAAGATGTGCTCGGAGCCATTCAAGAACAAAACCTCGAAGCAGCACCAGGCAAATTTGGCGATAATGCAGGCGAAGAATTTACTTACACCATTCGCTATAAAGGCAAATTCACAGAAGAAGCGCAATACGAAAATATAGTGATCAAAGCCTTGAGCGATGGCCGTATTTTGCGCCTGAAAGATGTTGCACGACTCGAATTGGGGGCCTTTAGCTATGGCGTGAAGGCGCAGGCGCAAAGCAACCCCTCGGCGGCAATGGCTATCTATCAAATGGCGGGAACCAATGCTCGCCAAATTGTGGACGATATAAAAGTAGTGCTCGAAAAATCGTCTGAAAGTTTTCCTGCCGGTTTGCATTATTCGATCCCTTACGATACCAATAAATTTTTGGAAACCTCTATTTTGCAGGTTATCCGTACTTTTTTTGAAGCCTTTATTCTTGTCTTTTTGGTGGTCTATCTCTTTTTACAAGATTTCAAATCGACACTTATTCCGGGCATTGCCTCCTTGGTGGCCATCGTTGGTACGTTCTTCTTCTTGCTTCTTTTTGGCTTCACGATCAATATTTTGACCCTTTTCGCCTTGGTGCTGGCCATCGGGATGGTGGTGGACGACGCGATAGTGGTGGTGGAGGCGGTGCACGCCAAAATGCACGAGGGCATAAACGATGTGAAAGAGGCTACACGCAGCGCGATGAGCGAAATTACGGGAGCCATCATTTCGATAACTTTTGTCATGTCGGCCGTCTTTCTGCCCGTCACCTTTATGAGCGGCCCGACGGGAGTCTTCTACAACCAATTTGCAATGACACTGGCCATTGCTATCTTGATTTCGGCCATCAATGCCTTGACCCTCAGCCCGGTGCTTTGTACTCTGTTTATCAAACCACCTAAAGGCGAAGCGCGCAAGAGCTTTATCACGCGTTTTCACACGGCCTTTGATGTGGCATTTAGTTCGATGACCGACAAATATGCCCATTCGTTGAACTTTTTATTCAAACGTAAATATCTGACAATCTTGGCCTTGGTAGTGTTTGCCGGTTTGTCATATTTCTTTATTACAATCACTCCGTCGGCCTTCATTCCCAACGAAGATCAAGGGGTGATCTTTGCCGACATATCAATGCCTGCCGGAACTTCTCGCGAGCGAACAGATAAAGTGCTACACGAGATAGACTCCCTAACGGCTCGAATGCCAATTATCGAAAATCGACTCACAATATCCGGCGTGAGCTTGATGTCGGGAGCACAAGGAGGAGCCTATGGTGTGATGGTGTTCTCGCTCAAAGATTGGGCAGATCGGCCCGATTCGTCAGTCAAACTAGTGCTGGGCGACCTTTATCGCTTGACAGCCAATATGAAAGAAGGACGTATCCTGTTCTTCACTCCGCCAACAGTGTCCGGCTTTAGCGTTGCTAGTGGTTTTGAATTGCAATTACAAGATCGCTCAGGTAAATCGGTCGATAAATTCGCCCAAGTGACCGATAAATTTCTCGACGATCTGGCCGAGCAACCTGAAATTGCCAGCGTTAGTACAAATTTCGATATTAATTTCCCGCAAGAAGAATTTGAAGTTAATGTCGATAAATGTAAACTGATGGGGGTCAATGTGAGCGATGTTTTTAATACGATGCAAATCTATTACGGATCGGCACAAGCATCTGATTTCAACCGCTTTACAAAGTATTATCGGGTGATGGTTCAAAGCGAACCCCTATCGCGTGAAAACAAAGAGTCACTCTCGAAAATCATGGTGCGCAATAATCAAGGTGTGATGGTTCCAATCAACACCCTGGTCTCTTTCAAAAGAGTATATGGCGCCGAATCGCTCAATCGTTTCAACCTCTTTATGGCGGCCACCATCAACGGAACGCCCTCGGAAGGCTTCTCGTCGGGCGATGCTATCGCGGCTGTGCAACGTGTGGCGAAAACCCTGCCAACGGGCTATAGCTACGAATTTTCGGGCATGACACGCGAAGAGATCGCCTCGGGTAGCCAATCGGTCTTCATCTTTTTGCTCTGTTTTATCTTTGTTTACTTGATTTTGGCTGCACAATACGAAAGCTACGTGCTGCCATGGGCGGTGATGCTCTCGCTGGTTATTGGGGTGTGTGGAGTCTACTTCTTTGTGTGGCTCGTGGGTATCGACAATAATATATATGTGCAAGTGGCGCTCATTATGTTGATTGGTCTGTTGGCCAAAAATGGAATATTGATTGTCGAATTTGCGCTCCAACGACGCGCCCACGGCTTGACAATCACACAAGCAGCCAAAGAGGGGGCCAAGGCTCGTTTGCGTCCAATCTTGATGACTTCGTTCGCCTTTATTTTTGGCATGATCCCACTAGTGTTATCTAGCGGTGCCGGTGCGGCGGGTAATGTGAGTATCGGTGTGGCGGCGGCAGGCGGTATGTTGGTGGGAACGCTTTTTGGCGTCTTTCTGATCCCTGTGCTTTTCACTATTTTCCGCCGTTTAGACGAAAAATTAACGCCAAGCAAAGTGCCAACGATGAATGTTTTACCAAATGGAGAAGATGAAAAATAAAATTATAAAATATTTGGCCATATTGACCATCGTCGTTGCGAGTGGTTGTGTGACCAAACCATACAAAAGCCCCGATACAACACATGTTGTGGATAGCTTGTATCGTGTGCTCGAAAATCAAGTCGACACATCGTTTAGTAATGCCGACCTTGGCTGGCGTTATTTCTTTACCGATACTCTTTTGATCTCTTATATAGAACAAGCATTAGCCAATAATTATGATATGCGAATAGCGTTGGCCAATATTGCCAAGGCCGAGGCGCAATTGCGTCAAAGCAAGGCGGCTTATTCGCCTAGTTTTAGCGCTTCGATGGGCTATGGTGCCAATATGGAGGCCTATCGACCCATACAGGATATGGGTCAAGTGGGGGTGAAGTTTGGTTGGGAAATCGACTTATGGGGCAAGATCGCGAGTGTTAAGCGGTCGGCCTATGCCTCGCTGTGGGCCGAACAAGATACGCGCCTAGCGCTGCAATCAACCATAATCGCGCGCCTGGGGACACTCTACTACACCTTGGTGGGCTATGATGCACAGAAAGAAGTCATTCAGCAAACGATCATCAATCGTAAAGCATATCTGGTCACAACGCGTCAACTCAAAGAATCAGCACAGGTCAATGAGGTGGCTGTTCAACAAGCTATTGCGCAACTTTCGGAGGTTGAAGCCGCGGCGCCGGAGCTAGACTTGGCCATTGTGAAGACCGAGAACGCTTTTCGTTTTTTGATGGGTCAAGTTTCGGGGCCCGTTGTGCGTCACCCGGTGATTGATATTAAGGACGTGAAATTAATAACTCGGGTTGGGTGTCCGGCTCAGTTGTTATCTAATAGAATGGACGTTCGTGCGGCCGAACAGAAATATCGTGCGGCTCATGAGATGTGGAATATGTCGCGTGCAGCGATGTATCCTTCGCTAACCATTTCGGCCGATGGGAATATTTCGGATATATTTCGCAATCATTTTGGCACGTTAAATCTTTTGGCTGGTTTGACCGAGCCGATATGGAACGGGCGTAAATTGCGGACACAGAAAGAGGTGGCTCGTTTGACAGCTGATCAAGCGGAGTATACTTTCCAGAGCACGCTTTTGCGTGCCGGTCAAGAGGTGAGTGATGCTTTGGCTTCTCAACTAAAGACTCGCGACAGAGCTTTGTCGCAAGTTGTTCAGTTGCGTTCGTTGCGTTTGGCCTATGAGTATTCGATGGAGTTGTTTGTCAACGGTTACGCCACTTATCTTGATGTTTTGTTGGCGCAGACGGGTGTTTTCAATACTGAGATTTCGTTAATTCAGACATATCTAGATAATTTGAATGCTCGCATTGAGCTTTATCGTGCTTTGGGTGGTGGTGCAAAATAGCGTTGAGCCGGTTCAGAAAAACGAAGTTTTCAAGAGCAGTTAAGAAAGAAACGAAATCACTCAGAGCCGATTCAGAAAAACGAAGTTTTCAAGAGCAGTTAAGAAAGCAATGGAATCACTCGGAGCCGATTCAGAAAAACGAAGTTTTCAAGAAAAGTTTTGGGTGACTTTTTCAAAAGTCACGATTCGACCCAGCGCCGTCACGGCGATTTGTCGCTCGCGCCGCT
>JAVWYC010000044.1:0-3259 GCA_036661755.1 Mucinivorans sp.
AAATCGCCGTGCCAGTGCCGTGCCGAATCGTGACTTTTGAAAAAGTCACCCAAAACTTTTTGGCGAAAAACTGCGTTTTTCTTATTTGGCTCTTGAAAACTTTGCTTTTATGAATTAGCTATAGCTTAACACAAGCACAAGCACAAGCACCCTCCAAATCTTAGCACCCCCCCCTAAGACAACACACCGCTGTCGTAATAAATAAATATGAAATAGTAAGTAAAAGGATTTTTTTCATAACTTTGTGCTGAAGATAAATAATCTGCACAGATATATATATGAAAAATACAATAAAAATTGGGATCACAATTGGTGATGCCGATGGTATCGGTGGCGAAATCATAGAAAAAGTACTTGCCGACAAACGATTTACGGAGCTTTATCCACTCGAAATTTTTCGCCACAACGACGATCCGTCGGGCGTGAAAGCTCTCTATGCAGCAGCCGACGCTTTGCGCGCCAAAACCATCGACGCTCTGGTGACATGCCCCATCAACAAGGCGCATGCCGCCGCCGATGGCTTCGCTCACATTGGGCATACCGAATATTTTGCCAAAGAATTTGGCGTGGCAGGGCGCGAACCCTCAATGTTTATGGTGAGCGACGAGCTGCGCGTGGTGTTGGTGACAAAACACGTGCAGCTCGAAAAAGTTGCCTCACTAATCACCACTCAACGTGTTTTGGACACTATCCGTTCGGTACGTCGTTCGTTGCAAGTCGATTTCGGGATCATTGATCCGCGTATTGCCGTTTTGGGACTCAACCCACACGCTGGCGAAAACGGATTGCTGGGGGTCGAGGAGCAGAAATTTATCACTCCGGCCATCAATGCAGCTTTGGAAGAGGGGATTTTTGCGTTTGGCCCTTTTTCGGCCGATGGATTTTTCGGCAGCGGAGCTTACGCCAAGTATGATGTGACGGTGGCCATGTACCACGACCAAGGCTTGATCCCTTTCAAAACATTGGCCATGGATCGTGGGGTGAATTTCACAGCCGGTTTGCCCGTTGTGCGCACTTCGCCGGCTCACGGCACGGGAGCCGACATTGTGGGGCGCGGCATAGCGAGCGATAACTCTTTGCGCGCGGCCATTTATACGGCTACCGACATTGTGCGTTCGCGCCGTGCCTTTGCTGCCATGACGGCCAACCCGTTGCAAAAACAGAACCAGGAGCAGGCTGGCGATCGTCATTCGGATCGTCCGGCTCGCGAGCAAAACGTAGACGATATGTTTGCCGATGAAATGCAACGAGAAAAATAATCGCCTATCGCTCTGGATTAGTCCGTGTCCCAATGATACGTTCGTTTTCCATGCTCTCTTGAATGGTTTGGTGGATACCGAGGGGCTCTCTTTTGACCTGCACTTTGCCGACATCGAAACGCTCAACGAGCGTGCCATTGCCGGTTGTGGCGACATTATAAAGGCTTCGGTGGCTGTGGCTCCGATGGTGGACTATGTGATGCTCGATAGTGGGGCGGCATTGGGCTATGGCAATGGGCCGATCGTGGTTGGGCGTTGTGGTGAGGCGGGCAAGAGTGACTTGACGGTAGCCGTGCCGGGATTACACACAACGGCGGCGTTACTCTTTGCGCGTTATTTCCCTGCGGTGAGCAATGTTGTGGCTATGCCTTTTCGTTCGATTGCTCCTGCCGTGGCTAGTGGCCGGGTGGACTACGGTGTTTTGATACACGAGGGGCGCTTTACTTTTGCCGATCAAGGCCTATGCCGGGTGGCAGATCTTGGTGCTTTGTGGGAAGATCAGATGCACATGCCTATTCCTTTGGGGGCGATTTATGCCAATCGCACTTTGGGAACGGAGGTAATAAAGAGCGTCGAGCGAACTATTGCTCGCTCGACGCTTTATGCTCAGCGTAACCGTGCCGCTTCGGCCGATTTTGTTAGGGCCAACGCTGCCGAACTTTCGCCCGTTGTTTTACGTTGTCATATTGACTATTTTGTCACCGATTTCACTATTTCTCTTGGGGCCGTGGGGCGCGAAGCAATCGCCACCCTTCTGGCAAAAGCAGCACCAGCGAAGTAGCGCCGATGGCCATGATCCACTCTTGAAGGCTCAGCGGCACAACGCGAAAGACTTGTCCGGCGAAGTTGACAATCAGTATTTGTCCAAAGAGGATAAGTAGCGCAACGACCAAGAAACCTTTACAATTTTTCAAATTACTGAATGCCGAGCGCCCGGTGGCGTAGGCTTTGGCGTTGAACATGTTCCAGAATTGGAGCATGACAAAGATGGTGAAAAAGAGCGATAATTGCGAAGGAGTCAACTCACCCATTGGCGAAACGGCTTTCATACCAAAAAGCAGGCTCAACATTACGCCGACAAACAGAGCGCCTGTGACAAGGATTGAGCGTCCCATTCGGGGAGTGATGATAAAGGCCGACGAGTCGCGCGGTTTTTTGTCCATCACTCGTTTGTCGGGCGGCAAAGATGCCAGCGCTCCGGCGGCAAAAGTATCCATAATCAGATTGACCCACAACATTTGAGTGACCGTTAGTGGGAGCTCGAAACCGAGCATCGAACCGATGAAAACGATCGATAGCGCAGCCACGTTGATTGTGAGTTGAAAGAGCACAAAGCGTTGGATGTTGAGGTACACCGATCGTCCCCACATGACGGCCGTTGCGATTGTGGCGAAGGAGTCGTTGGTGAGTGTGATGTCGGATGCTTCTTTGGCCACCGATGTTCCCGAACCCATCGAGAGCCCAACGTTGGCGAAATTGAGCGCCGGCGCGTCGTTGGTTCCATCGCCCGTTACGGCCACGATTTCGCCACGTTTTTGGAGCAATTGCACCAATCGTTGTTTGTCCATTGGTCGTGCGCGCGCCATGATTTTGAGTTTAGCGGCTCGCTCATAGGCCTCTTCGTCGCTCAGGGCTTCCCATTGCGGGCCGGTTATTTCGTTGTCGGCGCCGTCTATTTTGTCGTCCCACAGGCCGATTTGTCGTGCGATTTCGCGTGCGGTGGCTGGTGTGTCGCCGGTCACTATTTTGATCGCAATCCCGGCATTGAAACAGTCGGTGACGGCTGCCGGCACATCGTCGCGCACAGGGTCGGCAATAGCCGAGAGCGCTTCGATGGCTAGCCCCGAAATAGATTTTTCGATATCGCTCAGATCATAATCCTCGATTTCGCGTCTGGCAAAGGCCAGTGTTCGCATGGCTCTGTTTTGGTAGCCCACCAGTTTTTCGTCTAGCGCCGCACGTTCGCTCGTCGATAGATCGCAACGAGCCAACACATATTC
>JAVWYC010000044.1:3290-11476 GCA_036661755.1 Mucinivorans sp.
GAATCGACTTTGGCCACGGTGGCCATCATTTTCAGCGCCGAACTAAATGGCATTTGCCCCAAGATTTCGACGCGATGATCGCGGTAGTCGATCCCTTGTTCTTTGAGCCACAACAAAAGCGCCCCTTCGGTAGGGTTGCCCAGCGGTTGGTCGTTCGTGTCTAGGTTGGCCGTTGTGTTGACGGCTATGGATTTATAGAGCAGTGAGTCGTCGATGGCGTGTATTTCGTTGACACTCATTTGGTTGCGAGTCAGCGTGCCTGTTTTGTCTGTGCATATGACCGTTGTTGCGCCGATGGTTTCCGAGGCGTGCATTTTGCGCACCAGATTGCCTGCTCTCAGCATTTTACGCATCGATAGTGCGAGTGATAGTGTGACGCTCATGGGCAGTCCTTCGGGCACCGCCACCACGATCAAGGTGACCGAGATCATAAAGTACGATAGCACGTGGTTGGCTTGTTCGAGCGAGATCCACTGATCGGCTTGGAGCACTCTCACGCCAAAGGTCATGCCGATCATGGCAAAACCGACAAAAATCATCGCTCCCAGCATTACCCAATGCGCCCACCCTTTGGCCGCCATTTTGGGATTCATCACCTTTTTTTTGTGGGTGAATAGTTCGATCGCGTCATAGACCACCGGCACCCATACCTTGGCCATCATTACAAAAATAGCGAGCAGTGACGCTCCGAGTAGGCCCGTTTGCCCGAGGGTCATTTGGCTCAGATCGCCCCAAATAATATCTTTCACCAGGAGCAGTGTGAAGGTCAAAAAGGCGAGCGCAAAGCCTCCCACGCCAATGAGTTTGGCCAGACGGTCGAGTTGGCGCGTGAGGGGCGTGATTTCGGGTGATTTTTCGGACGCCTGTCGCGCCACTTTGCCAAATTCGGTGGCGTCGCCTACTTTGATAATTCGCGCCAAGCAATTTCCCTCGATGATGGTGGTGGAGCGCAGGATTTCGTTGTCGGGATAGGTGGAGTCTGTTTTGAAGTCGGCCTCCACGATTGTCTTGCGGATCGAAGGTTCGCCGGTCAGTGTTGATTCGTTGACTTTGAGGGCGGTGGCCTCGATTAGCAGGGCGTCGGCCGGAATCTCTTCGCCCGTGTCGAGCAGAATCACATCGCCCACCACCAAGTCGCGTTTGCCCACTTGGCTTAATTGGTCGTCGCGATACACTTTATATAGTGTATCTTCATTTATTTTGTTGAGTATATCGAATTTCTTTTGAGCATCGCGTTCAAAGAAAAAGGCGATCCCCGTGGAGAGCAAAATGGCTACAAAAATACCGATTGTCTCAAAAAATTCATTGTGCACAAAGCCGATAGCCAGCGACAAAAAAGCGGCCATGATCAGAATGCGGATCACCGGATCGTTGAATTTTTCGAGAAACAGACGCCATAATGGCTCTTTCTTTGGCGGTGTGAGCACATTGCTACCGTGCTCGGCACGGCTTTGTTCCACCTGTTGGGAGTTTAGTCCTTGTTGCATAGTGTGAATTTATTTTTTCTCCTTTATTTTTTTGTGTTACCGGGAAAATTGGGGCTGTATAAGGCCGCTTTGTGGATTTGTAAGATACCGTCTTTCACCCAATCTTCGCCTCGTTCGGCCAAGTGCTCGGCCATTGCGGCGCGATATTGATCCATTGTGGCGCGATATTGAGCTTGGGGGGCTAGGTTAACCATCTCGTGCTTATCGTTCTGTAGGTCGAAAAGCTCTTGGGTTCCCTTTTCGTAATACCATACATATTTCATTTTTTGATCCACCAAGGCCACGTAACTCATCTTGGCCATATAGCATGCCGTGTGTTCCAGATCGATCATCGACCGCCATGGAGTAGATTTTTTGCCCTTGCCCCGGCGCACGGTGGCGAGCATCGATCGTCCGTCGATCCCTTTTGGGACGGCTATGCCGGCGGCATCGAGCACGGTTGGCATAATGTCGCGCATTTCGACCAATTCGGTGCGCACCACTCCTTGCTCGCCTTTTTTGGCCTGCGGCAACTTGACCACCATCGGCACATGCGCCGAACCTTCGTAGGGATAGGTCTTGCGCCAATGATTGTGGTCGCCCAACATGTCGCCATGGTCGGAAGTGAAGATAATAAGTGTGTTTTCATACAGCCCGCGAGCTTTGAGCTCGGCCACCAAAAGTCCTATCTCGTGGTCGATAAAGGTGAGGTTGGCCGCGTAGCTAAGCCGCGAATTGAGCGCATATTGAGCCCCATAATCGGCATAAGGCGAGTCGGCCGTCTTGGGCATATTGGCATAGTAGGCCGCCCAAGGAGCAACCCACGGCTCGGGCATTGTGTGGCCACGATACATATCCAAGTAGCGTTGAGGCGCGTCGTAGGGGCTATGCGGGCGAGCGAAAGAAACTTTCAAGAAAAAAGGACGCAAGGAGTCACGCGTATCTAGGGCCGCTCGCGCGCGCTGCCCCGTCCATGCCGTGGGGTGCAGCTCCTCGGGCAGGGCGTATGGTGCAGCCCGATGGTCGTTCCACCCGATGCCTGTCGAGTCGGGGTTGACCCCGGGTGCTGCCTTGGTGAACCATTGATGATAGTCGCTAATAAAGGTACTATCTTGGGCGCGCCCCGATTCGTCGAGCTCCACTTGATTGTAGCCCCGAAGGCCGCGTTGCGGTGTCCAGTGCATCTTGCCCACCGCGTGCATGTAGTAGCCTGCCGCTGCAAGATCTTTTTGTAATTCGTGGGGGTAAGATGGTGCTATGCGCGCTGCATAACCCAGTAAACCGTGATGCCACGGCGATTGAGCTGTCAAAATCGCAGCGCGAGCAGGGGTCGAGCTCGGAGTTGAGCTGTAAGCATTAGCAAAACGAACCCCATCGGCACATAAAGCGTTCAAGGCAGGGGTGATTATTTGTGGGTTGACCGCACCCAAAAAATCGAAACGACACTGATCGGCCATTATCAAAACCACATTCACACGTTGACCAGCCGTTAGCGAATTAACCGAAAACGCACTCAAAGCAAGAATAGGGTATAGTATTTTCATGATATTTCTCGTAAGAAGTTTTATCAAGCAAAGGTAACACAAAAAAACTATTTTTTTGTATCTTTACGCCCATGGATCAACGAATTGTTAAATTTATCAAGCGTCACCACGTGATGACCCTTGCCACAACAGCCAACGGACAGCCTTGGGTGTGTCAAGTTTTTTATGCCTATCATGCCGAGTCGGGCTCGCTGATTTTCACCTCCGGAGCCTCTACGCGCCATATTATTTCGGCCTTAGAAAATCCGAAAGTTGGGGTGTCGATCGTTTTGGAGAGCAAGGTTGTGGCGCGGCTTCAAGGGGTGCAGATCGAGGGAACTCTCTCCGCGGGCGAGGATCCCGCCTTTCGCTCGGCCTTTGTTGCGCGTTTCCCGTTTATTGCCTTGACCCTAGGCACTTTGTGGCGAGTGCAGATCGTTACAGCCAAATATACCGACAACACGCTCGGTTTTGGCACTAAGCTATACTTTCCGTCGGAATCGCTCGCCGACAAAGAATAACAGCGATAGCGCCAGCACATAGATCGCCAAACGCGCCGTGAGGTCGCCCCACACGGTGTAGGGCGTTGTGGCGGTGTTTAGTGGCAAGGCTCCCGTGATTATTCCGCGTCGATCCCACGGCAGGCTCTCCCTAATCTCCCCCTTGGGGCCGATCAAAGCCGAAATACCGGTGTTGGCCGCGCGAACAATCGAACGGCGATTCTCCACAGCACGCAAACGAGCATAGGCGAAGTGATGACGATAGCCCGGCGTATCGCCCCACCAACCGTCGTTGGTGATCACTGCCATTATTTGGGCTCCGCGTGCGCTCCATTGAGCAAAATATTGCCCATAAATACTCTCGTAACAAATTGCGGCGCCAAGGGGGTATGGCCCTCGGAAAACTTCGCGTTCTTTTTGCCTACCCAGCGAACCAACATAGCCCCCCATGTCAATAGCTCCGGCAAAATCGGCCACCCAGTCCGGCGTGGTTTCGACCCCAATGACGAGCTTGCTCTTGCGATAGACCTGCACCCCGAGGGTGTCTACATAGAGCGAAACGTTATAAAACGTCTCCTTGGAATAGGCCGACGCCCCGATCACAAAAGCGGCATCGGGCGCTTTTTCTCTGAGGAAGAGTTGCAGCTGAGCAATGCTTGCGCTTTGTGCTATGTTGTCTAGGTCGATAGCCGAAGTGATCACCGTTTCGGGAGCCACAAAGAGCTCCACCCCTTGTGGCGCGTCGGCCGCTAGGCTCAAGACAGAGCGAAGGCCGTCGGTGGCGTATTTCTCGGTATAGGGGTCTATATTTGGTTGGATAGCAGCCACTTGAATAGTCTGCCGTGGCTCTTGATAGCTCCAATACATAGTCAGCGATAGCCCCAAGGGTATAGCCACCCATGCGGCAGCAAAAAACCACACACGGCGGCGCGTCAAGGCGGTGTAGATCGCCACATTGGCCACCAAAATCCACAGTGTCCCGCCATATATTCCGGTGGCCGAATACCATTGCACCGCCCATGGCCACTGGGCCCATGCCCCGCCCAGGGTTAACCACGGAAAGCTCACATCGCCCATCGAATACCACCACTCGGCCGCAATCCAACCCGCGATCAACACCACATACGAAAGTGCACGCGTGGAACGTTTAGACACTATATTATAGAGCCACCACGCAGGCCACAACGAGGCCACACCAACCATAGGCACAATAAAACTAGCGGCCGCAAAAGCGAGCGACACCCAAAAGCAGCAGAGCGCGATCCACACAAAAAGCGAAAGCGCCACCCACCACAAAAACCCTCGCCGTGCTTGGCTTTGGAATGATTTTTGTAGCCACAAAAGCGGCACAAAAGCCACCAACACCCACCAAGGGCCGGCGCCCAACCATGGTAAACTAAGCAAAAGAGCGCTCAGCAGCGATAAGAAAATTGGTCTTTTAAGAAAATTCATACCAAAGTATAGCTATATTTTCGACAAAGATAGTAACTTTGTATCATATTTATGTTTTTTGACTACATATCGATGCCCGTCTATGGCATCATTGCAGGGCTCATGGCGTCGATTCCGCTTGGCCCCATTGGTGTGTTGTGTATCCAACGTACGCTCGGGGTGTCGCATCGCGCCGGCTTTGTGTCGGGTCTGGGCGCGGCCACTGCCGATACTATTTTTGCGATGTTGGCCATTTTTGCCCTTGTGTGGGTCAATGGTTTTATTGCGCGCTACGAGATTTGGGTGGAGGTTGTGGGCGGGCTGCTTATCGTAATTTTTGGGTTGACTATTTTTCTGAAAAAAGTACACCGACCGGGCACTGTGGTGCGTCGAGGTAGCGATTTTAGTAACTTTTCGACCGTGCTTTTTGTCACCCTGCCCAATCCGGCCTACTTCTTTGTTTTTGTTACTATTTTTGCGGCTATGGGCGTTGGTGGGGTCGAGGCCACAACGATGCAAAAATGGATGATCGTGATGGGCGTTTTTATTGGTGGCAGCGGGTGGTGGCTCCTCTTGACATGGATCGTCAACAAATTCCGCAAGAAATTTACACTCCATTCGCTGTGGTGGATGAACAAAATCTCGGGCGGCATCATTATGTTGCTCGGAGCCTACGCGGTGTGTATGGTGATCTACAAACTTATCGAGGCGTTGATCGCCACAGGAAAAATATGACAGACAATCCAAGGCTCATTATTGCTATCGATGGCTATTCATCGTGCGGCAAAAGTACTTTCGCCAAGGCGATTGCCGCTCGTCTGGGCTATGTTTTTATCGACACGGGAGCCATGTATCGCGCGGTGACTCTCTATGCCCTTCGTCTGGGCTTCCTTGGCGCCGAATTAGAGGCAAATCTGGATAGTGTGCATATTTCATTCGTTTTCAACGCCGCACTTGCTCGGTCAGAAATATACCTCAATGACGAAAACGTAGACGCCGCCATTCGCAGTGTGGAGGTCAATAATCTGGTGAGCGCCGTTGCTTCTCTGCCCGCTGTGCGCACTAAACTGGTCGACATACAACGCCAAATGGGGCATCGTGGCGGGGTGGTGATGGACGGACGCGACATTGGGACGGTGGTCTTCCCGAATGCCAATATCAAGATTTTTATGACCGCCGATCCCGCTATTCGCGCTCGTCGTCGTTACGACGAACTCAAAGGCACGGTGCCGCTGCTCGATATCGAAAAAAATGTGCGCGATCGCGATACGGCCGACCTCACACGCGCTGAAAGCCCTTTGTGTCAAGCCGCAGATGCCGTCGTGCTCGACAATAGTCACCTCACCCCGCAAGATCAAATAAAATGGTTCTTTGATACATTCTCATCCATCATCAAAGCACACGAATTTGCGTAAGCAGTTTCTTTTAGGGCACCTCCACAGATCACTCTAAGAATCATTGTTTCATTTACGTAATTTCTTTTCATAAAAAATGTTTGATAGTCCTATTTTCGCCCTTTTTGTCATTATAGCCATCGGTTTTATTGTTGGCCGTATCAGCGTGCGCGGCATCACGCTCGATGTGTCGGCCGTGATTTTTGTGGCTCTGTTGTTTGGTCATTGGGGAGTTGTGATTCCCGAATCGCTGGGCACTTTTGGCATGGTGCTCTTTATCTTTGCCATCGGCATCCAAGCAGGGCCCGGCTTTTTTGCCACTTTCCGCACTCGGGGCAAATCGCTTTCCTTGATTGCCGCCATTCTGGTTCTTGGAGCGGCGGCGGTAGCTGTGAGCATGAAATATCTTTTTGATTTTGATAATGCTCAAACGGCAGGCTTGCTCACCGGTTCGCTCACCTCGACCCCGGGGCTAGCCACAGCCAAAGAAGTGGCTGGCGATTTGGCCGCCGTTTCCTATAGTATAGCTTACCCTTTTGGGGTGATCGGGGTGATCCTTTTTGTTAAACTTTTGCCGCGCCTACTGAAAGTCGACATGGCGCTAGAAAGTCAAAAATTGGTGGCCGCGCGACGCGATGGCTTTCCGAAGGTCGAGGCGTCTACGTTTTGCGTGACCAATCCCGTGGTGGCTGGCCGC
This sequence comes from Mucinivorans sp., assembly GCA_036661755.1. GTDB lineage: Bacteria > Bacteroidota > Bacteroidia > Bacteroidales > Rikenellaceae > Mucinivorans. The sequence goes on from JAVWYC010000044.1 coordinate 10,302, forward strand.
ACGTTGGTCGATCTGTCTATTCGAGCTTCGACGGGAGCCATGATTTCGCGTATCGAACGGGGCGAGAAACATTTAATTCCTTCGGCGTGCGACACGCTGGAACTTGGCGATCGATTGAAGGCTGTGGGCTCGGCCGAATCGCTCACCAAATTAGAACGCTTGTTGGGTCATCGCGTGGATGGTGAGCTGCCCTTTGGCGATAACATAGAGCTCCAAACGGCGTTAGTCACCACCAAGGCTTTGGTGGGGCGTACGATCCGCAGTTTGAACTTGCAACAAACTTTTCACTCCACAATCACTCGCATTCGTCGTGCGGGGATTGATCTAGTGCCTACTCCGTCGCTAGCGTTGCGTTTTGGTGACAAACTTTCTATTGTTGGCCATCGTGATGATTTGGAGCAGGTGCTTCGGTTGGTGGGTAATCAGCGTCATAAAATTTCTGACACCGATTTTTTCCCTATCGCCTTGGGCATTGTGCTCGGGGTATTGGTTGGTAATATTTCGATAGCTTTTGGGTCGAGTTTTTCGTTTTCGCTTGGGCTCAGTGGGGGAGTGTTGCTCACGGCGTTGTTGTTGAGTGCTATTGGCAAGACGGGGCCTGTGCTGTGGACTCTTTCGTCGCCGTCCAACCAATTATTGCGTCAATTGGGTTTGTTGTTATTTTTGGCCAGCGTGGGTACTTCGGCTGGTGCGGGGATTGTGTCTACTTTTCGCGAGAGTGGTTTGACTCTTTTTGTGGCGGGGGTTTTGATTACTATTTTGCCTATGATTTTGGCTACGTGGGTGGCTATTAAGTTTTTCAAGATCAATATTTTGGAGTTGTTAGGTGTTTTGACTGGTGGTATGACTTCCACGCCTGGTTTGGCGGCGGCTGATTCGATGGGTGCGGGTGAGGCGGCTTCGGCTATTTCGTTGGCATATGCTACTGTTTATCCTGTTGCGATGGTGTTGTTGATAATTTTGACACAGATAGTTGGTTCGTTGTAGTTTGTTGTTCTGCATATTGAGTGCGAGTGATTTTTTACGCGCGAGCCGCAAACCGCTCTAACTTTTTAGTTCTATCCCGGCTTTATCTCTTTTCTATCTTTTTAGTTTGTTCTTTTCTGGCTCTATTTCTTTTCTATCTTTTTAGTTTGCTCTATCCCGGGGGTTTGTGTACCCCCGGACCCCCACAG
>JAVWYC010000045.1:0-11163 GCA_036661755.1 Mucinivorans sp.
TTTCTTTCCAAAAAGAAAGTATGTGCAGGGGGTCCGGCGGGGTGCACAACACCCCCGGGATAGTACAAACTAAAAAGCTAGAACAAACTAAAAAGATAGTACAAACAAAAAAGCTCACGCAGCTCGCGCGCAAAAAACCGCCCGGCAGCAACTATTCAATACGCTTGCCAATGCAAGAATAACGAAAACCACACTCATGCAACTCCTCAGGATCAAAAATATTACGACCATCAACCACTACTCTCCCCCTCATAATCCCCCCAATGTCTTGCCAATCAGGCAAACGAAACTGCTTCCACTCGGTGAGCAAAGCCACCGCATCTGAACCCCTAGCCGCCTCTTCCTTATTGTCGCAATACGTGATCCGACAACCAACCAAACGCTCGGTAACCCCCATCGCCACAGGGTCGAAAACACGCACCTCAGCCCCCGCAGCCAGCAACTTGTCGATCACTACAAGCGACGGCGCCTCACGCATATCATCGGTCTGTGGTTTGAAAGCTAACCCCCAAAGAGCAATCACCTTACCCCGCAAATCACCAGCGAAAGCCTCGCTCAGTTTGTCGAAAACAATGCTCTTTTGCTGCTCGTTTACCCGATCTACCGCCTCTATCACTTGCATGGGGTAGCCCATCTGCCGCCCGATTTGCGCCATCGCCCGCACGTCCTTCGGGAAGCACGAACCACCATAACCACACCCCGAATACAGGAAGCGCGAACCGATACGAGCGTCGGCACCAATGGCATGGCGCACTTGATCCACATTGGCCCCCACGCGTTCGCACAGAGCCGCCACGTCGTTCATAAACGAGATCCGAGTGGCCAACATGGCGTTGGCTGCGTATTTGGTCATCTCGGCCGAAGCAATATCCATAAACATGATCGGGTAGCCGTTGAGCATGAATGGTTTATATAGTTTTTCGAGCAATTTCTGAGCCCGCGGACTGTCGACCCCAATCACCACTCGGTCGGGGTTCATGAAATCTTTGATAGCCGCCCCCTGTTTCAAAAATTCGGGGTTCGAGGCCACATCAAATTCCAGAGCCACGCCTCGCGTGTCAAGCTCGCCTTGCAAGACCTGCCTCACGGCTTGTGAAGTGCCAATGGGCACTGTGGATTTGGTGACAAAGACAACGTATTGATCGATGTTTTGCCCCACCGTGCGCGCCACTTGCATCACAAAACTCAGATCGGCGCTTCCGTCGGCCATTTGCGGTGTGCCAACGGCCGAAAAAATGAGCGTTGCACCCCGGATACTTTCGGCGAGCGATGTCGAGAAGTGCAATCGCCCTTCGCGTACATTTTTGGTCACCAATTCATCCAGACCGGGTTCAAAGATGGGGATCTTCCCGTTTTTGAGGTTCTCGATTTTTTGGGCGTCGATATCCACACAAGTCACATCGCTGCCCATTTCGGCAAAGCAAGTGCCACTCACCAAACCAACATAACCGGTGCCGACGATTGTAATTTTCATTTTTTGCGCTCTTTATTGTGATACAAATATATAATATTCCTCGCCTTGGCGGAATTAAATTAACGCGATTGGCGGCGTATTGCTAATCGTGTAATAGGGTGGGGGATAGTATTTTAGTTACGCCAAACGAGCCGCCGCCTCCACCGATCAACGCGCCGAGTGAAGACAAATTTCGACAAAAAATTAAACAAAATCAAACCTTTGACCCAAAAATAAGTAGTTAAAAAAATTGGGGCTATGTTTTTCTGCTATTTAGATAGTGTCTTTTATGAATTGTATTTGCAAACTTTTTTTTATCTTTGTGTAAAATATTTTTTTGTTTGCCCACGTTTTTGTGATGTTCCGCGATGTCCAAAAACGAAAAATCAAGGTGAGCAAGCGGTAAGGATAGACAAAAAATTAATAAAAACATATCACAACAATGAGCGAAACAGTTTCAGTCAAAGAACTCAACGAGCGTATTCAACAAGAAAGCGCCTTTGTCGATATTCTCGCCATGGAGATGGGCAAGGTGATTGTAGGGCAAAAACATTTGGTAGACAGCCTGCTAATTGGTCTGCTATCCAACGGTCACGTGCTGCTAGAAGGCGTGCCGGGGCTGGCCAAGACCTTGGCTATCAATACCTTGGCCGATGCCATATCGGGTAAATTTGCTCGTGTGCAATTCACGCCCGACCTTTTGCCGGCCGACCTTACCGGGACGTTGATTTATTCGCAGCGCAACGAAGAATTTGCGGTCAAGAAGGGGCCTATTTTTGCCAACCTAGTGTTGGCCGATGAGATCAACCGTTCGCCGGCCAAAGTGCAGTCGGCACTTTTGGAGGCCATGCAGGAGCGCCAAGTGACAATTGGCGACACGTCGTACCCGTTGCCGGAGCCTTTCTTGGTGTTGGCCACCCAGAATCCGCTCGAACAAGAGGGCACATACCCCCTGCCCGAGGCACAGAGCGACCGTTTTATGCTGAAAGTCAAAATCGGATACCCTACCCGCAAGGAAGAGATAAAGATTGTGGCCCAAAACATGTCGGCCAGCAAATTTCCGAAAGCATCGCCCGTGGTGAAGTTGGAAGATATTAAAAAGGCGCGCCAAGCGGTGGAGAGTGTCTATATGGACGAAAAAATCGAACGCTACATTGTCGATATTGTCTTTGCAACGCGCGAACCGAAAGATGCCGGTCTCGACAAATTGACGGTTATGATTTCTTACGGTTGTTCGCCTCGTGCTTCGATTTCGTTGGCCAAGGCCTCGAAGGCGTATGCCTTTATCCAGCGTCGGGGCTATGTGATCCCCGAAGACGTGCGTGCTGTTGCCTATGATGTGATGCGTCACCGTATCGGACTTTCATACGAAGCCGAAGCCGAAAATATCACTACCGAAGATGTGATTACAGAGATCCTCAACGCTGTTGAAGTGCCATAGAGGGGGCCGGATTTCGATCGATTTTCTCCCTTTCACTCAAAGTTCACTTACCCTTACAAAAGGTGGGGCTGCTAAGCAATAAGAAATGAATAAAGAAGAGCTGTTGAAAAAAGTTCGGCGCGTGGAGATCAAGACTCGCGGCCTGTCGAACGATATTTTTGCAGGCAAATATCACTCTGCCTTCAAGGGGCGCGGCATGGCCTTTTCGGAGGTGCGCGACTACCGCGTGGGCGACGATGTGCGCGACATTGATTGGAACGTCACCGCGCGCCACGGCAAACCGCATATCAAAGTCTTTGAAGAAGAACGCGAATTGACGCTCATGTTGCTTGTCGACCTTAGTGCGTCGAACGCCTTTGGCACGACGTCGAAATTCAAGCGCGAATTGGCTACCGAGATTGCTGCCGTTTTGGCGTTTTCGGCCGCATCGAACAACGACAAGATCGGTTGTGTGTTTTTCACCGATCGGATCGAACAATATATTCCGCCAAAAAAAGGGCGCTCGCATGTGTTGCGCATCATATCGGAGCTTTTGGAGTTTGAGCCAACGGGGCGTGGCACTGATCTTTCGCAGGCCTTGGAGTTTTTCAGTTCGGTGCAAAAGAAGCGTTGCACAGCGTTTTTGATTTCGGATTTCTCGGATTTTTCGGCGCCGGATTCCTCGGCCTTAGACCTCTCAACGGGCAATGCCTCGCGCCAAGTGCGATGGGAAAAGGCGTTGCTCTTGGCCTCGGCGCGCCACGATATGATCGGCCTAAGGTTGTATGATGAGCGCGAGAAAGAGATGCCCAAGGTGGGCATTGTGGAGTTGCGAGATGCCGAAAGTGGGGTCAAACAATGGGTCGACACCAGTTCGCGTCGAGTGCGCGATGAATATGCCGTCCAATGGGTGATAGACGATGCGGCGATCGAAACTTCGCTCCACAAGAGCCAGGTGGATGCGGTGAGTATAGCCACCGACGAGGATTATGTGATGGCGATGATACGACTTTTTAAGATGAGATAGAATGAAACGAATATTTTTGATTACCTATTTTCTTCTTTGTGGCGTTGCGCTCAATGCTCAGAGTCCGACTGTGGTGCGGTTGAAATTGAGCCAAGATACGATCATGATTGGCGATCAAGTCACCCTATCGGTAGAAATCGACAAGGACGTGGCGGCCGACCTCCGAGCGCCCGACTTCAAGGATGGCAAGATGACCGACAAAATAGAGGTGATAGGCGATCCAACGCTCGACACCCTGCAGAGCGAGGGGCGACAGATGAAGCTTCGCTTGGACTACCTGATTACCTGTTTTGACGCCGGGGACTATTCGTTCAAGGATTTCGCTATCGTTTCGGGTGTCGAGCCGCAATTCGACACGATCCGTGCGATGAACGACGCTCTGTTGCGGGTCAACACCTTTGAGATCGACACCACTAAGCAACAAATTTTCGACATCAAACACCCGAAAGACACCCCTTTGAGCTGGGCCGAGGTGAAGCCGTATTTATTGTGGGGCGGGGTGGGGCTGTTGGTTTTGGCTGCTATTATATATGGTGTGGTGTGGTATCTTCACCGTCGTCGTGCGGCCCAAGAGGCGGGGCCTCAGTTGCCTATTCATGTGGTGGCTTTGTCTCGTCTGGATGAGTTACACGCCCGAAAGTTATGGCAAGAGGGGCACGCCAAGGAGTATTTCTCGATCCTAACCCAGATCGTGCGCGACTATATCGGCGAACGTTATTCGATCGATGCGATGGAAATGACATCGGCCGAAATTGTGGCGGCCGTCAAGGAGCTCAATACAGAAAAAGTGCGCAACACATTGCGTGGGCTAGTGGAGTTGGCCGACTTGGTGAAATTCGCCAAACTATCGCCCGACGGTACGGAGTGCGAAACTGCATATTTTGATGCCTACTATTATGTGGAGCAAACCAAAGAAATTATTATCGAAGAGACACAAGAGATAAAACAATGAATAGATATATATTGATGGTGATTATGCTCGTGGCGCCTCTTTGTGCGATGGCGCAAAAAGAGCGTGCCGATATTCGCCAAGGAAATAAACTATACGAACAAGGCAAATTCAAAGAGAGTCAAGCCAGTTACGCCAAGGCGCTGAAAATCAACCCAACTTCGCCCGAGGCTAGTTTCAATATCGCGGGGGCGCTCTACAAACAAGGCTTGTGGAAAGAGGCCTCGCAGGCCTACACCGCCTTGGCCAAAGAAGGCTCGGCCGAGACGCTCTATAACTTGGGCAATTCGCTCGTCAAAGAGCGGCAACTGGACGCGGCTATCGAGAATTACAAGAGCGCCCTAAGGATCAATCCAAGCGACAAGGAGGCCAAATTCAATCTGGCTTACGCTCAGAAATTGAAACAAGAAGGCCAAAATAAAGACAAGAATAAAGATCAAAATAAAGATCAGCAACAAAAGGATCAAAATAAGGATCAACAGCAAAACAAACCCGATCCTAAACAAGACGACAAATCCAAACAAGAACCCCAACAGCAACCGCAGGCCAAACCCGAATCGCGCCAAGATGCCGAACGAATGTTGAAGGCGATCCAAGCGGCCGAGGACAAAACAAAAGAAAAGGTCGACGCCCAAAAAGCAACGGCTCCGGTGCGTAGGTCGGCCAAGGATTGGTAGCCCCTTTGGGCGGCCGTGGGGGGTGAGTGCGGGGAAAAGGGGTCAAAATTTGATTTTCGTCAAAGGGGGAGGTGATTTTTTAGCTGTACAAACGAAAGAAAAATGGCGCAAGAACGCCGGATTGCTTGATTTCGAGCGGTCGGAATAAAATAAATAACATATGAAAATCTGGCAAAAAGATAGTGCCGACACCGCGGAGGTAGACCTCTTCACCGTGGGTGGCGATCGCGAACTCGATAGACGTTTGGCACTCTTTGATGTGCTCGGCTCATTGGCTCACACCCAAATGCTCCGCTCGATAGAGCTGCTGAGCGGCGCGGAGCTACGCCAAGTGCAAGAGGGGCTCAAGGGTATAGCTCGCGAAATCGCACAGAACAGCTTCACGATCGACCCTGCAAACGAGGATATTCACTCCGAAATCGAAGCGCGACTAACAGAACGCCTGGGTGATGTTGGCAAGAAAATTCACTCCGGGCGCTCGCGTAACGACCAAGTGCTGCTAGATTTGAGGCTCTATTTCCGTAGCGAAATCCACCAAATGGCCGACCTCACAAAAGAACTTTTCCAAACCTTGCAAACGCTGGCCGCCGAGCACAAAGATACGCTCATGCCCGGCTACACTCACCTGCAAGTGGCCATGCCGTCGAGCTTTGGCCTGTGGTTTGGTGCTTGGGCCGAATCGCTGACCGACGACCTGCAAACTCTGCTCTCGGCCTACAAAGTGTGCAACCGCAACCCTTTGGGCTCGGGGGCGGGCTATGGTAGCTCGTTCGCCTTGGATCGGCAGATGACAACCGACCTGCTGGGCTTCGATGCGCCAAGCTACAATGTGGTCTATGCACAAATGGGGCGCGGCAAAACCGAGAGAATATTAGCCAACGCAATGGCTAATATCGCACTCACGCTCGAAAAATTGGCCATGGACAATGCGCTATATTTGAGCCAAAATTTCGCTTTTATCAGCTACCCGGACTCCTTGACAACGGGCAGTAGCATAATGCCACACAAAAAAAATCCCGACGTGTGGGAAATCATGCGCGGACGATGCAATCTCATCGCTTCGACCCCAATGCAGGTGAATATGTTGACGGGTAACCTGCCGTCGGGCTATCACCGCGACTTGCAACTGCTCAAAGAGATCATCTTCCCCGCCATCACATCGCTCAAAGAGTGCCTGACCATGGCCAAATATATGCTGGAACATATCCAAGTGAGGGCCGATATTTTGAAAGAAGAGAAATATCGCTATATTTTCAGCGTGGAAGCCGTTAATCAATTGGCCCAAAGCGGCATACCTTTCCGCGATGCCTATCGACAAGTAGGCCTAGCCATAGGCGAGGGAACGTTCCAAGCCCCACACGCGGTCAATCATACCCACCTGGGCAGTATCGGTAATTTGTGTTTAGAGCCTGTGGCGGCTGAATTTGCAGCTACCCTTGCAGCCTTTAACTTCGATAAAATCGAAGCCGCTCAAAAAGCCCTACTCGACTAACAGAGCGAGCAGCTCATCTATCACTTGGCGGTCGGACATTAGGCGCGGCACTTTGTTCTGCCCGCCCAATTTTCCTTTGGACTCCAACCAGCGGTGAAATAATCCGTGGGGAGCCACCCTAAGGTGCGGCGCAACGAGCGTTGTGGATTTGTAGCGCTTGGCTGCGTAGTCGGAATTGACGGCCTGTAAAGCTTCGTCCAAGGCGACAATAAATTGCTCCGTGTCGGTTGGCATTGTCGAAAATTCGATCAACCATTCATGCGCTCCCTTTTGGCGCCCTTGCATAAAGATAGGCGCGGCTGTGTAGTCGGCAATGGCCGCTCCCGTGGCGCGACAAGCGACTTGCAGGGCTCGCTCGGCGTTGTCGATGATCACCTCTTCGCCAAAGGCATTGATAAAGTGCTTGGTGCGCCCCGTGATTTTGATTTTATAGGGGTTGAGCGATGTAAATTCCACCGTATCGCCAATCATATAGCGCCATAAACCACCGGAATTGCTGATAATCATAGCGTAATTCACCCCAAGACGCACCCCCTCCAAAGGGATAGCCTGCCGATGGTCGTCCAAAGCGGCAACGGGCAAAAACTCGTAGAAAATCTCGTAATCGAGCATCAAAAGCATCGAGGAGTCATTCGGGTCGTCTTGCAAGGCGAAAAAACCCTCCGAAGCGTTGTAGGTCTCCATGTATTTCATCTCGGGCGATGGGATAAGCTTCTCGTACTCAGCCCTATAGGGCGTAAATGCGATCCCTCCGTGAATAAAAAGGCTCATATCGGGCCACACTTCGAGTAGATTATCTTTGCCCGTAAATTCGAGTACCTTATTCATCAACACCATATTCCACGACGGAACACCGGCAAATGAGGTGATGTGGCGCCCCACCGTAGTGCGGCATATCGCTTGGCACTTGGCCGCAAAATCGGGGATCAAAGCCACCGCAGCCTTAGGCTCGCGAAGCAAAGAGACCCAAGACGGAGTGTTGGCTATCAAAATAGCCGACAAATCACCGGCGGCAAGGCCTGCCGCGCCCGAAGCGTCAATGCGCGCGCTGCCACCCAAGGTCAACGCCTTGCCGGTGAAGGCTTTTGATTGCGGGAAATTATCGTTAAAAACAGCCATCACGTCCCTCCCTCCCCGATAGTGACAATTGGCCAAGTAACGCGCCGTGATGGGGATGTATTTGCTCACCGAAGAGGTCGTCCCCGAACTCTTGGCCAACCACCGAGTGGACGAATTGCGCCACAAATAATTGAGCTCGCCCCCACGCACACGCTCAATGGCAGGCTCCAAATCTTGGTAGCTCACAATGGGGACCGTGCGCTGGAAATCAGCCAAAGAAGCGGTGTTGAACGGGCGGAGGTAATCGCCGGCACCTTTTTGGAGCAAAGCGAATTGCTCGCCCTGAAGCGCCACCCCGTCTTGACGCACCCTGTCGAGCGCACGCAATCGATGTGACGAAATTAAATCAATTATTTTGCTTGCATATTTCATTACCACCAAAATTTAGGTAGACAAAGATAATAAAACTAACTTGAATATAACAACATTTACAACCAAAGTGCGATCGACTGTGTGAAAATCTATTAAATTTGATTATCTTTGTTTGTTCAAAAAAAAATATAAAACAGATGAAAACAACAGCCTTCACACATCACCACATTGCTGCTGGCGCCAAAATGGCCGAATTTGCAGGTTTCAATATGCCAATCGAATTTTCGGGAATTGCTCACGAACATATGGCCGTACGCGAGGCGGTCGGTATCTTCGACGTGTCGCACATGGGTGAAATTTGGGTCAAAGGGCCCTCGGCGCTGGCCTTTTTGCAACACGTGACAACCAACGACGTGGCAACACTATACGACGGCAAAATTCAATACTCATGCTTCCCCAACGGCAAAGGCGGCATTGTGGACGACTTGCTAATCTATCGCGTCAACCAAGATACCTACCTTTTGGTGGTCAACGCCAGCAACGTAGATAAAGACTACGCACACCTAGCCGCGCATTGCGCTCCTTTTGGCATCACTCCCGGGCGCGAACTCTATAACGCATCCGACGAAATAGCCCAAGTGGCGATCCAAGGGCCATTGGCTATGGCGCTGGTGCAAAAAATCTGCGCCCAACCAATCATGGATATGGAGTACTATACCTTTGCCAAGGTGACCTTGGCCGGGATCCCGAACGTCATACTCTCGGCCACCGGCTACACAGGCTCGGGGGGGTGCGAAATTTATGTGGCCAACCAAGATACCGAAAAATTGTGGGACGCAATCTGGGAAGTGGGCGCCGAATTTGGGCTAGAAAACATAGGCCTCGGAGCACGCGACACACTGCGCCTTGAAATGGGCTTCTGCCTCTATGGCAACGATATAGACGAAACCACCTCGCCCATCGAAGCAGGCTTGGGCTGGATCACAAAATTCGTAGACGGCAAAGATTTTATAGATCGCGCCACGATGGAGGCCATCAAAGCTGCACCTATCGTGCGGCGCTTGGTGGGTATCGAGCTTCGCGATCGCGGCATCGCGCGTCATGGCTACCCTATCTGCACGGCTGATGGGCGAAGAATAGGCACCGTGACCTCGGGTACACAAGGCCCGGGCATCAAAAAAGCCATCGCCATGGGCTATGTCGACGCACCATTTCACAAGGTGGGCTCGCAGGTCTATATCGAGGTGCGAGGCAAATTATTGCTCTCGGAAGTTGTCAAAATGCCGTTCTATAAAAAATAAATAACAAGGACTTGTAATGAAAAAAATTGTCATTCTTGGTGGCGGCGAAAGCGGTTACGGATCGGCCGTATTGGCCAAACAAAAAGGGTTCGATGTGCTCCTATCAGACGGCGGCGCCCTTAAAAATGACTACAAAACAAAAATCGAAGCCCACGGAATTGCCTACGAAGAGGGGGGGCACTCGCTCGAAAAAGTGCTGGCGGCCGACCTGATCATCAAAAGCCCGGGAGTGCCCGAAAAAGCACCTATCGTGCAAGCTGCCTTGGCGCGCGGGATCAAAATAATTTCGGAAATCGAATTTGCAGGACGCTATACCAATGCACGTAAAATCTGTATCACGGGTAGCAATGGCAAAACCACCACCACCACTTTGGTCTACGAAATTATGCGGCGCGCAGGTATGAATGTCGCCGTGGCGGGCAATATAGGCGAGAGTTTTGCGCTGGCCATCGCCTCGGCCGACAAGGAATATGATTGGTATGTGGTCGAATTGAGTAGTTTTCAACTCGACGGAATGTATGATTTTAAGGCCGATATAGCGTTGCTGCTCAACATAACTCCCGATCACCTAGATCGTTACGACTACCAGATGAGTAAATACGTGGCTGCCAAATTGCGTGTCATGCGCAATCAAACTCCCGCCGATACTTTTATCTACAACGCCGACGACCCGGAATCACTCAAAGTGTTGCCATCGACAAAAATCGTGGCCAACCCGATCCCTTTTTCGGCGCGTGGTGCGGTTGGCGGGGCGTGGTTCGACGGCGAGTGGTTGCGCTATGAGGATTTTGCGATTCGTGCCAGTGAGATGAAAATCAAAGGGTTACACAATATAGCCAATGCACTGGCGGCAATTGCGGCCACTTCGCGCGCTGGTGTTCCATTCGATAGTATTGCTCGTACGCTGCGTGAATTTGGGGGTGTGGAGCATCGATTGGAGGTGGTGGGCACTAAGGACGGGGTGGAATATATCAACGACAGTAAGGCTACCAATGTCGACTCGGTGTGGTATGCCTTGCAGAGCATGACGCGTGCCACGGTGTGGATTGCCGGTGGTACGGACAAGGGTAATGACTATTCGACTTTGGTAGATTTGGCTAGGGAGCATTGCAAGGCTTTGGTGTGTATGGGTGTTGACAACAAGAAGTTGTTGGCGGCTTTTGCTGGTGTGGTGCCTGTGATTTATGACACTCATTCGTTGGGCGAGGCGATGGAGGCTGCTCGCAGTGTGGCGGATGAGGGTGATTGTGTTTTGTTATCGCCGGCGTGTGCTAGTTTTGATTTGTTCAATAATTATGAGGAGCGTGGTCGTTTGTTCAAGGCGGCTTGTTTGGTGTAGTTTTCAGGTGTTTGGGGTTTTGTGGTGTGTTAGTGTTGGTTAAGAACAGCGAAGTTTTCAAGAGCAGTTAAGAA
>JAVWYC010000046.1:0-11130 GCA_036661755.1 Mucinivorans sp.
CCATTTGAGTTTTACCTGACAGCAATAAATAATAATGAAGAAAGGTGATTAGCCCTATCTTAGTTGCGAGAAAAGTTTTACCGGACAGCAATATAATAAAACAAAAACGGCGAGCTAAACAATCGTCTAACTCACCGCCTTATTATCTACTTACAACGCAACGCTCGCTAAAACATCGCGCCCTACAATACTCAACCTATAAAGTCGAAGACTTAATAGCCGCATGAGCCGCCGCCAATTGCGCAATCGGAACACGGAACGGAGAACATGACACATAGTTCAAGCCCGCATAGTGACAAAATTCAACCGACGTCGGATCACCACCGTGCTCACCACAAATACCACACTTCAAATCTTGGCGCACACCACGACCTTTGAAAACGGCCTCGCGAACCAACTCGCCAACCCCCTTAACATCAAGCACTTGGAACGGATCCTGCTTGATGATTCCCTTCTCGAGGTAAGTAGGCAAAAACTTCGCAATATCATCACGCGAAAAACCAAGCGTCATTTGCGTTAAGTCGTTGGTACCAAAGCTGAAAAACTCTGCCATCTCGGCAATTTCGTTTGCTGTAACTGCCGCACGTGGAACCTCGATCATAGTACCGACCATATAGCTGAGCTTGTCGTTACGCTCGGCAAAAACCTCATCCGCCACACGATCAATTATCGCTTTTTGATACTTAAACTCCTTGTGGTTACCAACCAAAGGAACCATGATCTCTACATTGACGGGCAGACCTTTTTTCTTGACATTCATCGCGGCCTCCAAAATAGCGCGTGCTTGCATCTCGGTGATTTCTGGGTAGGTATTCCCCAAGCGGCAACCACGATGCCCTAACATTGGGTTCACCTCGGCCAAATATTCGATTTTAGCTTTGATCTTTTCAAAAGAGACACCCATTTCTGAAGCCAAATCTCGCTGTTCTTTTTCAAAGTGAGGCACAAATTCATGCAACGGTGGATCGAGCAAACGAACAGTCACCGGATGCCCACCCATTGCGGCAAACAAGCCCTCGAAGTCACTGCGTTGGATCGGAAGCAACTTCTCTAACGCTTTGCGACGACCTGTTTCATCGTCGGCCAATATCATTTCACGAACCGATTTGATGCGATCACCTTCAAAAAACATATGTTCGGTGCGGCATAGGCCGATACCTTGGGCTCCAAAGTCGAAGGCCACTTTTGCATCATGCGGAGTGTCGGCATTTGCCCTAACTTTCAGGTGCGCATATTTTTTGGCTAGCTCCATTATCTTAGCAAAATCACCAGATAGAGTGGCGGCCATTGTGCCTACTTTGCCCAGATATACTTCGCCCGTTGAGCCGTTGAGCGAGATCCAGTCGCCCTCTTTGAGCACCGTTGAGCCGATTGTCATCGTGCGCGCTTTGTAGTCGATCATCACGCCACCGGCAGCCGATACACAACATTTGCCCATGCCGCGTGCCACAACGGCGGCGTGTGAGGTCATGCCTCCGCGAGCGGTCAAAATACCTTCGGCGGCATTCATTCCTTTCAGGTCTTCGGGTGAGGTCTCGATACGTACCAAGATAGTTTTCTTGCCATCGGCGGCCCATTGAGCAGCATCGTCGGCAAAGAAGACCAACTGGCCACTAGCTGCACCCGGCGAGGCAGGCAAGCCCTTGGCCAATACCTTAGCTTTTTTGATTGCCGCTGTGTCGAATACCGGGTGAAGCAATTCGTCTAGTTTGGCTGGTTCGACGCGTAGGACAGCTGTTTTTTCGTCGATCAGCCCTTCGTTCATCATTTCGACAGCCATGCGAACCATAGCCGCCCCTGTACGTTTACCCGAACGAGTTTGCAACATCCAAAGTTTGCCATCTTGGATGGTGAACTCAATATCTTGCATGTCGGTAAAGGTCTTTTCCAAGTGATTTTGGATATCGAAAAGATCTTTATAGGCTTTTGGCATCACCTCTTCGAGCGAAGGATATTTGGCTTTTCGATCGGCCTCAGACACTCCTTGGAGTGCCGCCCAGCGACGCGAGCCTTCGATTGTGATCTCTTGTGGTGTACGGATTCCGGCCACCACATCTTCTCCTTGTGCGTTGACCAAATATTCACCGTTAAATATATTTTCGCCCGTCGACGCATCGCGTGTAAAGGCTACTCCGGTGGCCGAATTGTCGCCCATATTGCCAAAGACCATTGCTTGTACATTGACAGCCGTACCCCATTCGGCCGGATATTTGTGCATCTGGCGATAGAGACACGCGCGAGGGTTCATCCAGCTTTCAAAAACCGCACAAATTGCGCCCCAAAGTTGATCCCAAGGGTTGGTAGGGAAATCTTTGCCTGTTTGTTTTTTGACAGCCGCTTTGAATTTCGATACCATCACTTTCAGGTCGTCCGACGAAAATTCAGTATCTTGCTCATAGCCGTGTTCGGCTTTCATGTGGTCGATGATCTCTTCAAAAGGATCTTCGTCATCTTTGTTTTCGGGTTTCATACCCATCACCACGTCGCCGTACATTTGTATAAATCGGCGATATGAATCCCAAGCAAAACGAGCGTTGCCGCTATTTTTGGCTACACTTTCGACTGTTTGGTCGTTGAGTCCGAGGTTCAAAATAGTGTCCATCATGCCGGGCATCGACACACGAGCGCCCGAACGTACCGACACTAGGAGTGGGTTTTTGGTGTCGGAAAATTTTGTGCCCATCTCTTGTTCGACAGCTGCCATTGCTTTTTCGACATCGGGGCGGATCATATCGATCACGCCTTGCTCCCCTTTTTCGTAATATTCCGTACAAACTTCTGTTGTGATGGTAAAACCGCCTGGTACGGGGATTCCGATTAAATTCATTTCGGCTAGATTCGCACCCTTGCCGCCCAAAAGTTCTTTCATCTTGCCGTTACCTTCGGCTTTCTTATTCCCGAAGGAATAGACTCTCTTGATGTTTGCCATTTTTTATGTTATTTGTTTGATTATAACTGTTTCTTTTCGTAAGGGAGAAGATACGCCGCTAGCCTTAGAGTTTGCGCGCCACTTCGACCTGTGTGTAACTTTCTACTATATCGCCAGCCTTGATGTCGTTGTAACTTTCGATTGCCAAGCCGCATTCGGTGTTGACGGCCACATCTTTGACCTCTTCTTTGAATCGTTTGAGCGAGTTGAGCTTACCCGTAAAGATAACAATACCATCGCGTATGACGCGGACTTTTGCTCCGCGGACGATTTTTCCCTCGCGCACGATACACCCTGCAACGGTGCCAACTTTCGTGATTTTGAAGGTCTCGATAACCTCCACCGAAGCGGTGATCTCCTCCTTGGTTTCGGGAGCCAACATACCTTCGATTGCGTCTTTGATTTCGTTGATTGCGTCGTATATAATAGAGTAGAGTCGAATATCGATCTCTTCTTTTTCGGCAATGCGTCGTGCAGCCGTAGCCGGACGAACTTGGAAACCGATGATAATCGCGTTAGAGGCAGCCGCCAAGAGCACGTCGCTCTCCGAAATTGCACCAACGGCTTTGTGAATGACGTTGACTTGAACCTCTTCCGTTGATAGTTTGATGAGCGAATCGGTGAGCGCTTCGATCGAACCGTCCACATCACCTTTGACAATAATATTGAGCTCCTTGAACGAACCGATCGCAATACGGCGACCAATCTCGTCCAGGGTAATATGTTTCTGAGTGCGCAGACCTTGCATACGTTGCAATTGCTCGCGTTTGGTGGCAATTTCGCGTGCCGCCTTGTCGTCGTCCATCACATTGAATAGGTCGCCCGCTTGCGGCGCGCCGTTCAGCCCGAGCACCAGCACCGGCGAGGCCGGGCCTGCTTCGGTGATTTTTTTGCCACGTTCGTTGAACATCGCCTTCACACGGCCTGTGTATATACCCGAAAGAATAACATCGCCCATTCGTAGAGTACCGTTCTGCACCAAAATCGTGGTCACATAGCCGCGTCCCTTGTCGAGTGTCGACTCGATCACCGAACCCGAGGCCTTGCGGTTAGGGTTTGCTTTGAGCTCCAATAGTTCAGATTCGAGAACGATTTTTTCCAATAATTTATCGACATTCAAGCCGCTCTTGGCCGAAATATCTTCTGATTGATATTTACCGCCCCAATCTTCGACCAAATAATTCATGGCCGACAATTGCTCTTTGATCCGATCCGGATTAGCGCTAGGCTTGTCTACTTTGTTGATAGCAAAGACGATAGGCACACCGGCGGCGGCAGCGTGGTTGATCGCCTCTAAGGTTTGAGGCATGATCGCGTCGTCGGCGGCAATAATAATGATGGCCACGTCGGTCACCTTCGCTCCACGAGCACGCATGGCCGTAAAGGCTTCGTGACCCGGGGTGTCGAGGAAGGTCACTCGGCGACCGTCGTCCAATTTGACCGAATAGGCGCCAATGTGCTGAGTGATACCACCGGCTTCGCCTGCAATAACGTTAGCCTTACGAATGTAGTCCAAGAGCGAAGTCTTACCGTGGTCTACGTGACCCATCACCGTAACAATCGGAGGGCGAGAGATCAGATCTTCGGGTTTATCTTCTTCGGTGTCTATTGCCTCTTGGATTTCCACGGCCACAAACTCAACTTTGAAGCCAAATTCTTCGGCCACAATGGCCAGCGCTTCGGCGTCCAGACGTTGGTTGATCGAAACCATCAAGCCAAGGTTCATGCAAGCCGCTATTACTTCGTTGACCGAAACGTCCATCATTGTGGCCAACTCCGATACGGTGACAAATTCCGTCACCTGCAAAGTATCAGAATCGCGTTCGGCGCGTTGAGCCTCCTCGGCCAAACGACCGTGAACAGCGTCTCGTTTGTCGCGACGATATTTTGATGATTTTGTCTTATTTCCCTTGCCCGTCAAACGAGCCAAGGTCTCTTTGATTTGATTCTGAACGTCAACATCGCTCACTTCGGCCTTCACCGCCGGGCGAGCCTTGGCCGCTCCTGGGCGTGAAGCTCCACCGCGCGAGGCATTGCCTTGGGGGTATGCTCCACGCGAAGTGTTGGCAGCGCCCGCTCCTGTCGCCGGACGAGCTGCGCCGGGCGTGGTGGCTATATCGACCTTGTTTTTCTTGATCCGATTGCGTTTGCCGCGCGAAGCGTTACCCGCAACAGGCAGTACCATTGTACCCAAAATCTTTGGCCCCGAAAGACGCTCGGTGGTGTTGGCGCGGAATAAACCGTCGGCACCGACCCCATCTTCACGCTCTGGCGTGGTTGCTGCTTTGGTCTCTTCTTTTACGGCTACCTTAGGGGCCGCTTTTGGCTCCATTTTGGTTGTTTTGATCTCTTCTTTTGCCTTGACCTGTGATTTGTGTTCCACTACTTTCGCCGGCTCGTTCTTGACTTTTATGACCCGAGGGGCGGTTTCTGTCGGCGAAACTTCGGCAACCTCGGCGGGGGCGGGAGCGGGAGCTGCCACTTCGTTCTTCCGGTCGCTCTTTTGAGCCGATTTTTCTTCCTGTACTTCTTCTACTGCTGCTTTTTGATCCTTTGGTGCAGCTGCGATTTCAACTTCGGATTGCGAAATATTTTCGGTCACTTCTTTTGTTGACTCTTTTATTGCTTCTGCTGTTAACTCTGTCGGTTGCTTGGCTGGCGCAACCGGTGTCACAGAATCTACCGTTTCGTCTTGGGCGGCAACCTCTTTCTCTTCTTGCGCTGATTCGGCATTGGGCAGTTTATCCAGATCAATTTTGCCCATTATTTTGGGGCCACTGATCTCCGGGATAGGCGTATTGAAAATGACATTGCTTTTTAGGGTCAATTCTTGGGGTGCACTCTCTTCTTTTTCCGGCACCGCGGTTGCAGCCACAGTTTCAGTGGTTGCACGCAACACTTGGCGAATATCGACCTTTTCGGTACGCGCTCCGCCGAACTCTTTTTCGAGAGCTTCCGCTTGAAGTTTGTTGACAATCGTATTGGGATTGACACCCTCGCCCGTCAAGTTTTTCTTTTCGAGCAACTCCACCAAGTTATGCACTCCTACGTTGTAGGTGCGAGCCAATGCACTGAGCCGTATTTTTTTTTGTTCTATCATCTTTATTTGTCTATTCCTATAAGGTTTCGATTAATAAAACCCGGAATTGTCGTTTTCTGAAACACTTTTCTCAAAACATCTCACTCCTTTTTATCTTTGCCCGAGGTGAGACGCAGCAGCCAATTACTCGAATTCCGAACGGAGAATCCCCATCACTTCCTCCACTGTTTCGATCTCTAAATCGGCTCTGGCAGCCAACTCTTCTGGTTTTTGAGCCAACACCGAGCGAGCGGTGTCATAACCGATCTTAACCAGTGCATCGATAATCCACTCTTCGATTTCGTCGGAAAATTCTTTCAAATCCACGTCATCTTCGGCCTCTTCGGCCGCCCCTTCGCGATAAACGTCAATGTCATAACCGGTCAACATGCTAGCCAAACGAATGTTGAGCCCGCCCTTGCCGATGGCCAACGAAATTTCGGTCGGTTTGAGGTGCACCTCGGCCGTTTTGCTCTCTTCGTTGAGCGTCACCGAGCTCACCTTGGCCGGATTCAAAGCACGCTGGATCAACAATTGCAAATTGCCGGTGTAGTTCACAACGTCGATATTTTCACCACGTAACTCCTTGACTATCGTATAGATACGAGAACCCTTAACCCCAACACAAGCCCCCACCGGATCGATACGCTCGTCGTAACTTTCTACGGCCACCTTGGCGCGCTCGCCGGGTATGCGGACAATCTTTTTGATTGTGATCACCCCGTCAAAGATTTCGGGAACCTCCATCTCGAACAAACGCTCCAAAAATTCGGGTGCCGTACGCGAAAGGAATATCTTCGGAGTGCCGTTGATCATATCCACCTTGCTCACTATGCCGCGGACAGTTTCGCCCTTGCGGAAAAAATCGCTCGGGATTTGGTCTTGTTTGGTCAGTATTAGTTCGTTATCTTCGTCGTCTAGCACTAGCATTTCGCGTTTCCAAACCTGATAGACCTCGCCCGTGATCATTTCGCCAATGCGAGCAGAGTATTTGGCAAACAAGTTAGCCTTCTCTAAATCCATGATGCGCGAAGCCAAGTTCTGGCGAATGGATAGCACCGAACGACGCGGGAATGCACTCATGGGCATAATTTCGGAAACCTCCTCGTCTATTTCGTAACTCTCGTCTAACTTTTTGGCGTCAGAAAGCGAAATCTGAAAATTGTCATCGGCCACATCGCCATCTTCCATCACAATTCGGCGTCGCCAAATCTCCAAGTCACCTTTTTCGATGTTTACAATAATGTCGTAATTTTCGTCCGTGCCATAATTCTTCTGGAGCATCGAGCGGAAGACGTCTTCCAATACTCCCATCATCGTTGCGCGATCTATGTTTTTAAGTTCTTTGAATTCAGCAAAATTGCTGGCCAAATTAATTGTTTCCATTCTTATTTTCTGTTACTGTCTTGGTTTACAAATTAAAATTAGACTATCAGTGATTCGCACACCGATTTTATATCTGGAAATTTATAGCTATCTTGTTTCTCGACTTCTACT
Organism: Mucinivorans sp.; assembly: GCA_036661755.1. GTDB lineage: Bacteria > Bacteroidota > Bacteroidia > Bacteroidales > Rikenellaceae > Mucinivorans. The sequence goes on from JAVWYC010000046.1 coordinate 7,506, forward strand.
TTGCGTTTCTTGCCCTCTACCACTTCGCGGGCCATGTATTTGATGGTGATTTGTTCCGGGTCGTAGGCCACCAACTCGCCGTGCATTTTGCGCCCGTCGGCCATCACTACGTCCAAATCGCAACCCACCAGCTTGGCGAATTGTCGCTGCAAACGAAGCGGTTGCCCGATGCCTGCCGAACCAATGGTGAGCGAATAATCTTCCGCTTGTCGATCGAAGGCCTCTTCCACCGCGCGCGTTAGGGCGATACATTGTTCGATCGACACCGCCGAATCACTATCCAAAGTCACATCAATATCCGATGCGGCAGAAATCGTAATATCAACCACAAAAAGGTCACTCTCAGCGAGTTGCCCTTCGATAAAGTGTGTTAGCTCTTCTTTTGTCATAGGTGTTGTTTGGCGAATTTCAACAAAAAAGGGGCTATCGGCCCCTCTCATTGTTCGTTCTTTCGGCAGCAAATATACGCATTTTTTATTGATTTGCAACACTGTTTCCGAGTAATTTATCGAAAACCACAAAACTTTTCTAATCTTGCGCTTTTCGGCGCGTAATCCTACCGCCCGGCCGTTGAGCAATAGACACAAAAAACAAGGGGATATAGCCGTGGCAAAGCATCAGCTATATACTCTTGTTTACTTTTTGTTGACTTTTTGTTGAATTTTCCCGGGGTCGCCTCTGCTCGGAATTTTGTTCGCTGTCCCATAGGATTTTGAGCTCCGAAAGTTCAACCGCCACAAAGCAATTCCTAAGAAATCAACCACAAGCGAAACTTACATCTTGGCTAGGCCTGCGCTCGCTTTTTCTAGGATCGAAATCAACGAATCCAAAACATCTTTAATGAGCATATCGCCGGTTTGGCCGATCGAACCCATCCATACAGACTCTTTTTTCTCTGAGTCGGCCTTGCGGAAACCAACCGTAACGACGAATCCACCTTTACAAATGTAGTTATATGAACATGTGAAGTTGGTTGGTTTGGCAGTCAAAGCTTGAAATTCTTTTAGCTTTGCAATCAAAGGAGCAACCTCGTCCAAGTCGACATAAAGGTCGGGCAACGAAGCACCGCCAGTCACTCCACCCAAGAGTTTACCCACGCCAGTGGCAGAGTTGGCGCGAAAACGGATAGCTTTCATCGTTTTTTTGGAAACCATGTCCGTGCACTTCTCGTTCATAATGCTCAGACCGCCCAAAGTGACCACCGAAGGCAATTTCAAAACGTCTACCCAATCAGTCTCCAGAAACATGTAGTTGCTGCCGGCTTTTTGGAAAAGTTCGTAGTTAGAAAATTCTAACGTTTTTTTGTTGATGTCCACCAAATTAGGCAAACCAAGGCCTTGGGCGTTAGCGCTTGTCAAGGCAAGCATTGCACAAGCAACGAGTGTAAGAAGTTTTTTCATGCTGTTGGATTTATAGATTAACAAACTATTCGTCGGTATCCGTACTACAAATGTAAGAAACGAATATCTTCTTTGCAAATGTTTTTTTGATTTTTTACTCAATTTTATACAAAAAAAGATACAGGCAATTTTGGCGTGAAATTTGATGACAAAAAACACACCTAAAATAGCACAAAAAAAGGTGCAATAAAAAATAGAAACTCTTTTTCTGAGAATTAAGTTGTCTGAATTTTATCAAAAGTCGAAATTTTTATTACCTTTGTCTCCACTAGTTTACCATATGAAAAATATCCGCAATTTCTGTATTATTGCCCACATAGACCACGGCAAATCAACCTTGGCCGATCGGCTGTTGGAGGTCACCAAAACCATAACCGAGCGCGAAAGCCAAGCCCAAGTGCTCGACAACATGGAGCTCGAACGCGAAAAAGGGATCACCATCAAGTCGCACGCCATCCAGATGGACTACATCCGCCCATCGACGGGTGAACACTTCAACCTCAACCTAATCGACACGCCGGGCCACGTGGACTTCTCCTATGAAGTGAGCCGCGCGATCGCCTCGTGCGAGGGCGCATTGCTCGTTGTGGACGCCACGCAAGGGATTCAAGCTCAGACAATTAGCAACCTCTACTTAGCTCTTGGCAACGAACTGGAAATAATACCGGTGCTCAACAAAATCGATATGGAGGCCGCTATGGTGGAGCAGGTCAAAGATCAAATTGTGGAGCTAATTGGTTGCTCGCGTGAAGATATTCTCAGCTGTTCGGCCAAAACAGGGGTGGGTGTGCCCGCTATTTTGGAGGCCATTGTGGACAAGATCCCTTCGCCCAAAGGCAGCGAGCAAGCGCCTTTGCAGGCCTTGATTTTCGACTCTGTTTTCAATAGTTTTCGGGGCATTATTGCCTATTTCCGTGTGATGAACGGCACCTTGCATAGGGGCGATAAAGTTCGTTTTTTCAACAGCGGCATCGAGTATACGGCCGATGAAATCGGAGTGCTCAAACTAAAAATGTTACCGCGCGATGTGGTTAAGGCCGGCGATGTGGGTTACTTGATGACGGGGATCAAAAATGCGGCCGAAATCAAAGTTGGCGACACGATCACCTCGTTCCAGAATCCGTGCGAGAGCCCAATTGACGGTTTTCAGGAGGTGAAGCCGATGGTGTTTGCGGGGATTTACCCGGTGGACACCGACGATTATGAAGATTTGCGCAGTTCGCTCGACAAGTTGGGCTTGAACGACGCTTCGTTGACCTACGAGCCCGAGAGTTCGCTCGCCTTAGGTTTTGGCTATCGTTGTGGCTTTTTGGGGTTGCTTCACATGGAGATCATACAGGAGCGGCTCTATCGTGAATTTAACATGGACGTGATCACCACTGTGCCTAACGTGTCATACAAAGTCACCTCGACAGCCGGGGTCGAGACTTTCATTCACAACCCATCGGGAATGCCCGAGCCGACATATATTTCGCAGATCGAAGAGCCGTATATCAACGCTCAGATCATCACCAAGGTGGAGTATTTGGGTAATGTAATCACCTTATGTATAGGTAAGCGTGGCGAGCTCAAGAACCAGCATTTCATTACAACCGACCGAGTAGAAATCAATTTTGAGATGCCACTTTCCGAGATTGTTTTTGATTTTTACGACAAATTGAAGTCTATTTCGCGAGGTTATGCTTCTTTTGATTATCATCAGATAGGTTATCGTCCTTCAAAATTATCGAAATTAGATATTTTATTGAATGGTGAGCCTGTCGATGCTCTTTCGTCGTTGATTTACTTTGATAATGCGTATGAGTTTGGTCGTAAGATGTGTGAGAAGCTCAAGGAGTTGATACCTCGTCAGCAGTTTGACATTGCTATTCAGGCGGCTATTGGTGCGAAGATCATAGCTAGGGAGACGGTGAAGGCGGTGCGTAAGGATGTGACGGCCAAGTGTTATGGTGGGGATATATCGCGTAAGCGCAAGTTGTTGGACAAGCAGAAGAAGGGTAAGAAGCGTATGCGTCAGGTGGGTAATGTAGAGGTTCCTCAGTCGGCATTTTTGGCTGTATTGAAGATGGATTGATGGTGATTTTATGTTAAGATAGCGCTGGCTGAGAAAAGCGAAATTTTCAAGAGCAGTTCAGAAAAGCGAAATTTTCAAGAATAGTTAATAAAAACGAAGCTTTTAAGAACCAGTTAAGAAAAACGAAGTTTTTCAAAAAAAGTTTTGGGTG
>JAVWYC010000047.1:0-10832 GCA_036661755.1 Mucinivorans sp.
GAAAAACTTCGTTTTTCTGAACCGGCGCTTGGACACTTCGTTTTTCTGAACCGGCTCTTGGATACTTCGTTTTTCTTAATTTGCTCTTGAAAACTTCGCTCTTCCCAGCCGGTTATAGCTTAACACAAACGCACCCACCCAAAATCACACGACTAATGCGACGACATAGACTGCAACTGCTCACGATAAGCAGCCAACAAACGAGACTTACTCACAAAACCTACATAACGACCATCCTGCGTCACAACAGGCAAATTCCACGAACGAGAACGCTCGAACTTCTCTAAAACAACACGACCCGGCTCACCCTCGAAAATTAACTCCGGCGCACGGTGCATATAATCAGTCAATGGCAACCGATCCCACTTGGCAGGCATAAACATATCTGCCCGTATATCGTCCAAAGTGATCACACCACAAAACATACCGTTCTCTACCACCGGAAAAATGTTGCGCGACGAACGCTCGACAGCACGAATGACAGCACGCAATTTATCGTTGTAGTCCACAGTCTCGAAATCCCGCTCCACCAACTCGTCAATCTTCAAAAATTGTAACGCATTCTCGTCCTTATTGTGCGTGAGCAACTCGCCGCGCATAGCCAAACGCTTGGTGTAGATCGAGTAAGGCTCGAAATAATAGCTCAAAGCAAAAGAAACGGCGCTACACAACATTAAAGGCAAAAACAACTGAAAACCCCCCGTGAGCTCAGCCACCAAAAACATAGATGTAATGGGAGCCTTCATCACCCCGCTCATCACGCAAGCCATGCCAACCAACGTAAAACTACCAACAGGCAAGTGAAGCTCAAAGAGATGATTGATGGTGATGGCAAACAAAAAGCCCATCATAGCACCAACAAACAACGAAGGAGCAAAAGTACCACCCACACCGCCCGAAGAGTTCGTGAGCGTCATGGCCACCACCTTGAAGGCCATAATGCCCAATGTGTAAAGAAGAATGGTGAGGAATTGATCTTGAATATTATAGAACAGAGAGTTGTTGAAAATTTCGCTCTTATCGCCCGTTAATAGCTGAGTGATAGTCGAGTAGCCTTCGCCATAGAGTGGTGGGAAAATAAATATGAGCAAGCCCAGCACCGAGCCTGCAATGGCTATCTTGCGCCACTGTTGCCCGATGCGCGAGAAGATTTTTTCGAGCCACATGGTGCTCACCGAGAACCAGTAGCTCAGCACTCCTCCCAGCAACCCCAGCACCACGTAATAGGGCACATTGCCTAGGTTGAAAGTTGGCGTGTAGTTGCCAAAGAAAGGTTCGATCCCAATGAGCAGATAGGTCATCGTGGCGGCCGTCACCGAGGCAATGAGCAGCGGTACGACGCTGGTGAAAGTTAATTCGAGCATCAAGACCTCGATCACAAAGGCGAAGCCGGCAATTGGAGCTTTATAGACAGCGGCAATGGCCGCCGCCGCACCGCAACCAAGTAGGAGCGTGATGTAGTTGTAGGGCAAACGTAGCGCTTGGCCTAAGTTGCTCCCGATGGCAGCCCCCGTGAGCACAATAGGAGCCTCGGCCCCCACCGATCCCCCAAAACCGATAGTGGTGGCCGAAGCGATCACCGAGGTGTATGTATTGTGGAGTGGCAATCGCGATTCGCGTCGCGAGATGGCATAAAAAATCCGTGTCACACCGTGCGAAATATTATCCTTCACCCAATATTTCACAAAGAGCACGGTGAGCACAATGCCGATTGTGGGGAAGATCAGATAGAGCCAGTTGACTGCTGTCACAGCGGTAAAGGAGTTGGCCACGCCTTGCACAAAGTGAATGGCAAGTTTCAAAAGATGGCCGGCCACGGCAGCCAAAACCCCAATCACAATCGAGAGCACCATCAAAAGTTGGCGCTCCGGCAATCGTTTGAGCTGTTTAGCCAAATATAGCCCTACTTGTTTCATGCTATTTTAATTCGTAGTATGGCAATCTGTCCGGCGGAGCGTCGGTGGAGATCACCACCGGGCCACGAAATTTTTTGCCCAAGTCGTCGATCCATACGCCGCTCGGCAGGCGAACCGTGCGTAGGTTGTTGGTGGTTAAGATCGGAGCTACCAAAAATTTAGAGCCCAACATAAATTGATCTTTACAATCCGAGAAGCCTTGTCCGGGGAATTGGTATTCCATTGCTCGAACAATGGGTTCGCCGGTTTTGGCGGTTTGATTGGCCATATCCAGAATATAGGGAGCGAACTTTTCGTGCAAGGCAGCCGCCCGGCGTGTGAGCGATAGATGAGCACTGTCGAGCACTTTCCACGGCGCAACAGAAAATTGCATCATCGGCATAAGCGCCGAAGCCTGCCCCCAACGCACGATGAGTTTTTGGTCTAGATGTGCACGATCGACCCCAATAAAAGAGCCATACTGACCGCCACCGATCATGTCGGGGCAGGTGTAGGGATAGCCCAGCAGCGAGGCGCTAACCATGTGTGGGATCAACATTTGCAACGCTTGCCACGAGTAGTCTTTGTCGCCCAGTCGTTGCACATGCGCGGCCGAGCCTCCGCCCCACGAGGCTCGCATTTCGTTATACGGGAAGCGGAGTGCCAGATCTTGCCATGCGCGCGAGTGTGCTGCCGCGTTTTTTGCTTCGTAGTATTGCACATCGCCGGCGTCGAACTTAAAGCCATCGACGCCATATTTTTGCATCATCGTTCGCAGCAGACCCTCCACATAGCTAACCACCTCGGGATTCAGCAAGTCGTAGGTAGCCGAAAATCCGTTCCACCAATGGGTGATACGGGTCGAGCCGTCGGTATTTTTGAGCAGATAGCCACGTCGCTCCAAGTCGCGAAATTCGGGAGTATCGGGGCTAACAAAGGGGCACACCCAGAGCATCACCTTGAAGCCCATCGAGTGCAGTGAGTCGATCATTGCGCGCGGATCGCTAAATCGTTCGCTTTTGAAGTCATAGGATCCATAATATCGTTGCCAATTGTCGTCCACCATCAAAATGCCCGGGCGGAAACCGTTTCTGAGGATTCCGTGTGCGTAGTCCATGATTTTGGTTTGACTTTGGTCATAGAGCAGTTCGATCCACGTGTTCCACTGTGCTGTGGTGAAAAATTCGTCTGGCGGACGCACTCCCGAGGGTTTGAACGACGAATCGACGCCCAGAAGATAAGCTTGGCGTAATGTTTTGCCTACTTTGACGGCTCCCACCTTGCTTTGGGGCATATCGAAGATAAACTTTTCGCCGTCGAAAGTCCATTTTCCGGCCTCTTTGGCATAGATATATCGCCCCATGTTCGACACAAAAAATGGTGCGGCTTGGTTGTTGAAGTTCATGGTACGAAAATCGTAGTGCGCGGTTGGTTCAACAAAAGGCATCATCGAGCCAAGCGCCGTGTAGCCGCCCCACCACCGTTCGCCCTTGATGGCCTCCACCGTGGACACTACTTGCGCCCGGGCTCCGCAAATCATGCACAAAAGGAAAAGACTAGTGAGCCATTGTTTCATAGTTCTATTTTTTTGAGTAAAGTGGTGAAGTGCAACACTTTTTCACCAAACATGGTTAGAGAGAAGTCCAAACACTCGTCCAAGGGCCCGTTTTGGTAGTTTTGGTAGTTTTCAATGTCGGGGACTTCGACCTGCAAGGAGTAGGTGTATTGTCCATCGCTTTGGGCGCTCAACACGCGGGTGAAGATCACCGACCATTGGAGGGTGGTGATGAATTTTGTTGTGAAAAACTCATACCATCGGCCGTGAATCGATGGATCCACCACAAATGTTGTCGACACGATATACATAGGCTCTAAATTTTATCGAAACCGGTGTAGCTTCGTAATACTTCGGGTATAATAATCGAACCGTCGGCAGTTTGATTGTTTTCGATCAGCGCTGCCAAAATACGAGGCAGGGCGAGCGAGCTACCATTGAGAGTGTGAGCCAGTTGCAATTTGCGATCGGCATCGCGATAGCGCAATTTAAGGCGATTGGCTTGGAAGCTCTCGAAATTCGACACGCTCGACACTTCGAGCCATTTTTCTTGAGCAGCCGAGAAAACCTCGAAATCATAGGTCAAAGCACTTGTGAAACTCATATCACCCCCGCAAAGACGCAAAATACGATAGGGCAAGCCCAATTTGATGACAATGCTCTCCACGTGCGCAACCATGGCTTGCAGGCGTTCGTACGATGAGGCAGGATTGGCCACCTCCACAATTTCGACTTTGTCGAATTGGTGCAAGCGATTCAAGCCGCGCACATCCTTGCCATAGGAGCCGGCCTCGCGCCGAAAACATGGCGTGTAGGCCGTCATTTTGATCGGCAGATCTTTCTCTTCGACAATCACATCGCGAAAAATATTGGTCACCGGCACTTCGGCCGTCGGGATCATATAGAAATTATCGACCGTACAATGATACATCTGCCCCTCTTTGTCGGGCAGTTGGCCGGTGCCGAAACCCGAAGCTTCGTTCACCATCAGCGGCGGCATGATCTCCGTATAACCGGCCGCGGTGTTGCAATCGACAAAGAAATTGATCAACGCACGTTGCAAACGCGCACCCTTGCCCTTGTAGACCGGGAAACCGGCCCCCGTAAGCTTCACCCCAAGATCGAAATCGATAATATCTTTTTCGGCCACCAAATCCCAGTGAGCCTTAGCCCCTTGGGGCAAAACAGGCATCGCCCCGGCTTGTTTGACATTCAAGTTGTCGGCCGCCACGCGCCCCGCCGGCACAATTTCGGCCGCACGATTGGGCAACAAAACAACCAAAGCATCGATCTGCTGTTGCTCGCCGGCCATCTTGGCCTCCAATGTCGAGCTCTCTTCTTTGAGGCGAGATACTTGTTTTTTGAGCTCCTCGGCCTGCGCTGTGTCGCCCGTTTTGAAACATTGACCAATGGTTTTGGCTATCGTGTTTTGCTCGGCCAACGAAGCGTCGAGTTGTTGTTGAGTGGCACGGCGATCGTCGTCCAAAGCAATAATAGCATCGAGTTTAGAAGCTACATCGGCCACATTTTTTTTCTCTAACCGTGTGATTGTCTCTTGACGTTCGTCGCGGATTTGTTTGATTGTCAACATATTAATAATACTTTAATTTGCGTATTTTTCGCCCTCACTTCTCTTGCTTGGCGCCTAGCTACTGCTGCTCTTTTGCAAATTTGCTACGTGCATAGGCTGCCGTGACGCGGAAAGTGCGGCGATCGGACGATGGAATTTCGTACATAGCATCGATCATTATCGCCTCGCAGATCGAGCGCAAGCCACGCGCTCCAAGGCGCTGCTCCAAAGCTCGATCGACAATAAATTCGAGCGCATCTTTGTCGAAGGATAGTTTCACATCATCCATCGCAAAGAGCGCCTTGTATTGTTTGATGATCGCGTTGCGCGGTTCGGTCAAAATACGGAGCAAAGCTTCGCGATTCAATGGTTGGAGGTAACACAAGACCGGCAATCGACCCACCAATTCGGGAATCATACCAAAAGAACGAATGTCGGCCGGAGTGATATATTGCAACATATTATCGCGATCGATCTCGGCATTTTTTTGCTGTTGACCATAGCCCATCACGCGGGTGTTGAGCCGCGCGGCAATCTTGCGCTGAATGCCATCAAAAGCACCGCCGCAGATAAAGAGTATGTTACGCGTGTTGACCTGAATGTACTTTTGGTCGGGGTGTTTGCGCCCTCCCTGTGGCGGCACATTGACCACCGCCCCTTCTAGGATTTTGAGCAGCGCCTGTTGTACCCCCTCGCCACTCACGTCGCGCGTGATGGAAGGGTTGTCGCTCTTGCGGGCGATTTTGTCCACCTCGTCGATAAAAATTATGCCTCGCTCGGCCGCTTGCACATCGTAGTCGGCCGCTTGCAAGAGGCGCGAAATAATGCTCTCCACGTCCTCGCCCACATAGCCAGCCTCGGTGAGCGCCGTGGCATCGGCAATCGCAAAAGGCACGCCGAGCATCTTGGCTATCGTACGTGCGATCAAGGTTTTGCCGGTGCCCGTTTGCCCAACGAGTATCATGTTCGACTTTTCGAGCTCCACATCTTCGTCGCCCTTGTGTATCAATCGTTTGTAGTGATTATAGACGGCCACCGAGATATACTTTTTGGCAGCCTCTTGCCCTATCACGTATTGATCCAAAAATTGGCTGATCACATTCGGTTTGTCTCGCGTGATATTGGCTTGGATTTTTTGCGTGATTGCGTGCGAAGAGCGCACCTGATCTTTGGCCTGAGTCTCTTCGACCATAGCAAAAGCGGCCGCCGCACATTCGTCGCATATGGCGCCGGTTTGTCCGTGGATAAACATAGCGGCCTTGGAGGCCGGTTTCCCGCAGAACGAGCAATACTCGTCGTTCTCTTTTTTATTTGCCATTTTTTGCTACTCGTTTTGTGATAATTCCATCGATCAAGCCATAGTCAACAGCCTCGGCGGCGGTCATCCAGAAGTCGCGATCGGCGTCTTTTTCTATTTGTTTGAGGCCGCGTCCGGTGTGTTGCGCTAGAATGTCGTACAGTTCACGTTTTGTGCGTGCTATGTGACGTGCTGTGATCTCGATGTCGGAGGCTTGCCCTTCGGCGGCTCCAAGGGGTTGGTGGATCATCACCCGCGAATGGGTGAGCGCCGAGCGTTTACCCGCCGTGCCTGCGGTGAGTAGAATCGCGCCCATCGAGGCGGCCATGCCGGTGCAAATGGTCTGCACGTCGCACTCGATAAGCTGCATCGTGTCGTATATCCCAAGGCCTGCGCTGACCGAGCCCCCGGGCGTGTTTACATAGAGCGTAATATCGCGCGAAGGGTCGGCACTTTCCAGGAACAATAGTTGCGCTTGGATGATATTGGCCGCATCGTCGCTCACGGGCACCCCCAGAAAGATAATACGATCCATCATCAAGCGCGAAAAGACGTCCATCTGAGCCACATTGAGTTGACGTTCCTCGATTATCGTGGGCGAAATATATTCGGCCGTGATCGCCGCATGGCGTTCCAACTTCAAGGAGCCAATACCACTAGAAAGGGCGTATTTTTTGAATTGATCCATTATTTAGCTTGCTCTTTTTTCATCATTTCCGAGAACTCTTCGACAGTCATTTTTGTCTCTTTCACCGCCAATTTAGCGGCCAGAGCGGCAATCACTTTTTTCTCGCCTGCTGTTTCGTACATTTTTTTGGCTTCTTCTTCTTTGCTGAGTATTTGCTCGGCATATGAAGCTAGCATATCTTCGGGCACCGAAGCCATGCCGTATTGGCGGAATTGAGCCAGCGCCATGGCCTTAGCCTCGTTGGTGGCGTCTTCTTTGCTGACCTCCAATTTTTCGGCGCGAGCCACAGTCCGTTTGACCAAATCCCACTTCATCATCATTTTGAAATCTTCAAATTCGCCCTCGATTTGCTCCATCGTGAATTTGCCTTGGTTCATTTGATAGAGCCAATTTTTGAGAAACAGATCGGGCAGGGTGATCTCTTGGCGAGTGATTGCATAGTGGCGCACAGTGTCGAGCCACTTAAATTCGGTTTGTTGCGCCAACTCTTGACTCACTTGCTCTTTCATTTGAGCGGCAAAGGCTTTCTCGTCTTTCACCGAACCGTCGGCGAAGGCCAAGGCAAAGAAATCGGCGTCGAGTTTCGGATTTTCAAACTTGCGGATTTTTGTCACAGTGAGTTCAAAAACAGGATTCATAGCGGCCAATTCGTCCTCTTTGATCGACAAAATAGCGGCTCGTTGTTTAGGATCTTTGTATAGTTCATTGACGTTGACAGTCATTTTGTCGCCCACCTTGCGCCCGATGAAAGGTTTACGCTCATCGTCCGATAGCGAGATTAGCCCCACATAGGCCTCGTCGATTGTCGTTTCGTCGTTGGTCAGGGTGCAACTAACGGCCTCCTCTTTTTCTACTTTGTCGACGTCTATCAATTTACCAAAACGACGCAAGAAATTGTCCGTATAGCCCTCTATCATCTCGGCAGAAGGTTCGACAGTGATTTTTTCTACCTGATCTTTATCCGTAAATTCGATGTTGATCTTTGGAGCTAACCCGATCTCAAATACAAAATCAAAATCGGCTTGCGAATCGAAATCAATCTCTTTTTGTTCGTCGGAAGGCATCAAATCGCCCAGCGGATCGATCTCCTCTTTCTTGATAAATTCAAAGGCGGCATCGGTAGCCAAACGGTAGGTGATGTCGGCCATAGCGCCTTTACGATACATTTTATTGATCATTGCCATCGGAACCATACCGGGACGGAAACCGGGCACGACGGCTTTGCGCTTTTGCTCTTTGAGCGCTTTTTCGAGTTTTTCGGTGTAGTCTGCCGCGGCAATGGTGACGGTGATGGTTGTAGTTTGACCTGGTTGGTCGGCGCGTGTTACGTTCATTTTTTGTATTTAATTATTTTTATTAATTCGTTGCTCCCGCTCTGTTCTTTTGGGCCTCACCCAAGGCTCGGCAACAGAGCAAACGCGATTTCGCTATCGCACCAAAATCGTGTTTTAAGAGACAAAGATACGACTTTTTGATAAAAGTTCTATCTTTGTCGAATTAATAAAATTTTTTAACAAACAAATGAAAACACAAAACACTAAGTGTGTGCCATGCTTCAAACATTGGTCGCGCAAGGGTTACGGGGTTTTTGCAAGCCTAGGCCGCGAGGTGAAAATCGGGGTTCTTGCACTTTCCATGTCACTCATTGTTGTCGATTCGATGGCCACGCAAGCTGACACCACACGCACAGAGCGCTTGGAAGCCATTTCGGTGGTTGCGCTACGTGGGAGTGCTGCCGTGCGGTCGCTGAGCGAACCGGCACGAGTTGTAGCCCCCGAACAGTTAACCTTTGGCGCCAATTCGTCGATCGAAAGTATGTTGCGCCTCAATGCGCGGCTCGACATTCGACAACGAGGAGCGCGCGGCACACAAGCCGACATCTCGATCCGCGGCGCATCGCCCGACCAAGCGATGGTACTACTCAACGGCGTCAATTTTTCGGACGCTCGGACAGGCCACCAAAGCCACTCACTTCCACTGCCCACAGCCTCGATTGCGGCGGTCGATTTTATCAGCAACACGCAAAGTATCGGGGCCTATGCAGGTGCATTGGACTATCGAAGTATAGTGCCTCAAAAGAACATGCTCACAGCCGAAATCTCGGGTGGAGCGTTCGGAACCTTCAACTCCTCGATCGTGGGAGGAGTGCGCGGCGCAAGAAATTCGCTTTTGCTCGCCGCCTCGTATGATCACTCGGACGGTTATACTCAAAACACAGACTTTTCTAAACTAAACGTCTACCTTCGAGCCACACATAGCGACAAACACGCTGGTCAATTTGACTTTCAGGCCGGTTTTCAGTCTATGGATTTCGGAGCCAACAGCTTCTATTCGCTCACCTACCGGCAACAGTGGGAGGCCACTCGAACGGCGCTGGCCTCGGTGGTGTGGAACAAGACAATTGGCAAACTGAATTTGGGCGCGCTCGCTTCGTATCGATTCAACACCGATCGCTTCGAGCTTTTCCGCCCCGGGACGGCCGACATTCCCTCTTGGTACAAAGGCGCCAACTATCACCTGACCGACAATGCGGCAGGCTCCCTGTGGGCCTCGTATAATTGGGGTCGGGCGGGGGTCACTTCGCTGGGGGTAGACTATACCTACAATCATATTTGGAGCACCGTGCTCGGCTTGGCCACCGACGAGAAACAGCTCTTGGGCATTACCTACAATCACGCCAAGGATCGCGATGCCTTCTCCTACTATTTGCGCCACTCGGTCGATCTGGGCGCGGTCGATCTGGGTGTTTCGGCCTCGCTCAACAGCAGTAAAGATTATGGCCTGACGCCGCTTTGGAGCGTGATGGTGGGCTACGACATCGTGCGGGGCTTGCGGCTCGAAGCGTCGGGGATCGCCTCGATGCGCCTGCCCACTTTCACCGACCTCTATTACACCACGGCCACTCACGTCGGCTCGTCGGATTTGGTGCCCGAGCGTGCCACGACTTTCAATCTTTCGCTGGCCTACGCTCGCGGCGGGTGGAGCGTGTCGGGGGCTGCTTACTACCGCATGGGGGACGACATTATCGACTGGGTGCGCCCTGTGGGGCAAGACATATGGCACTCCGAGCAGATCACTGCCATCAACACCTTTGGTCTGGAATTGCAAGCGGGTTACCGTGCCGAGCGTGGTTGTTTGCAAGAGGTGAGCCTCAGTTACGCCTATATCAATTCCGACAAGAAGACTCCCGGCGACAAGATTTCAAAATACGCGCTCGATTATATGCGTCACAAGGCGTCGATGGTGGTCAATTTTCGGATCGTTCGCAACTTGATTTTCAACGTCACGGCTTCTTATGCCGAGCGCAATGGTGGTTATGAGGTGAAGGTTGGTGAGTTGAGGCCCTATGCTCCTTATTTTTTGTTAGACAGTCGTTTGACGTGGACGCTTGCTCGTCGAGTTGATTTGTGGGTTGAGTGTTCCAATATTTTGGGGAGCGAGTATTTCGATTTTGGGGGTATTGTTTTGCCTGGTCGTTGGGCTATGGGTGGCGTGCGGGTTAAGTTGTAGCTCTTTACGCATTTATGGTTTGTTGTCGATCAGAAAAAGAGTGTGTGGAGATAAAAACGCATGAAATTTTGGTAATTCAAAAAATAGCATTACATTTGCCTTCGCGATAGGCGGATGTGGTGTAATTGGTAGCCACGCCAGACTTAGGATCTGGTGCTTTAATCGGCGTGGGGGTTCGAGTCCCTTCATCCGCACATTTTTTCGATTGAGGTTCTCTAATTTTTAGGGGACCTCTTTTTTTTGTGATGGTGGTGTTAAGTTAGCGCCGGTTAAGAAAAGCGAAGCTTTCAAGAGCTGGTTAAGAAAGAAACGGAATC
>JAVWYC010000048.1:0-10781 GCA_036661755.1 Mucinivorans sp.
AACCGGCTCCAAGTGATTCCGTTTCTTTCTTAACTGGCTCTTGAAAACTTCGCTTTTCTGAACCGGCTCTAACTTGCATAAGCACAAACGCGCCCCCAAACCTGCACGCGCGATTGCTCAGCTATCGGTTTGCGCGACCAAGCAATCAAAAGACGCCACACGCCTTTCCATCACGGCAAAACAAAGGCTACATCTCTTGCTGAGCAAATTCAACAGCACGATTCAGTATATCATTGAACTTTTTACCCGTTTCAAACTCTGCTGCCGCTTGCAAAAGAGCCTCCTTCTGCATCGGATCAAATGATCGTACCAAATCGTAATCTTTTAACTTCAAATAATTACCAAACTGAAAATCAGCAGGGTAGTCTCTTGGAACTTTTTTGAGCGACGATGAAAAATCTAACGTAAAACCCAACGCATAATCTATCGCCGCTTGAAAATTTAACCCGTTTGCAAAAATTTCGTCCCTCACACTACGCACTATCGTCGGCTCAGGGCAGTGCAAACCCACCGCCAATAACGAATTATTAGGCTCAACATGAAAATAATAACCAGCATAACCAGACTTCTTACCTCCGCGACAAATATACGCTCCTATGTGAGTTTTATAAGGCATTTTATTTGGCGAAAAACGTACATCACGATAAATACGATACGTACAATCTTTGAGCGTTAAATTTTCAACCGTCGAATCAAAGGCGGCTATTTGATCTATCAATTGCTCGGTGAAATCGTTAAACTCTTGCTCCACAGCCTTGTATCGCGATTTATTTGCCGCAAACCATTCGCGATTATTGTTAAGACTAAGCTCTTCCAAAAATTTTATAACATTTTTCATTTTCGTGCTATTTTTTTGAGTTTATAGGGCTTGTATCATCGATATAATGTGCTGTTAGTCAAACTATTGCCGTATCTGCAATGAATTTATTTGTCGAAATCATATCCTCGCAAAAAGTCCTCAATGGCCATCGGCTTTTTGCCTGCCGGGTGAATCGTATCAATAAAAACCCAACCGTCTTGACAACTGAATTTCAGATACTTAATCTCGTCTGTGGCAAGTTTTCCAGCTTTTGGCGCTGTGAAGTCTGGTGCAAAATGAGCCGCCAAAATTTTAGCCGTCAAACGATCTGTCAATGCCGCCCATGCAGCAGGGTAGGGCGATAAACCTCTGATTTTGTTACAAATATCATGCCCCGAAGCATTCCAATCAATCATGCAATCTTCCTTGAAAATTTTTGGCGCAGGTTTTTCTATGGCAACCTTTGGCTGTGCATGTGCAACCATCGTATTGTCAATGATTTTGTCAACTGTCGCTACAACTAATTCACTACCAACTAATTGCAATTTATCGTGTAAGGATCCAGCCGTGTCATTCTTTGTTATTTCAACCACTCGTTGATCTATTATTTCGCCACAATCTATTTGTCGATCAATAAAAAATGTAGTCACGCCAGTTGTTGCTTCACCATTAATTATGGCCCAATTGATAGGCGCGGCACCTCTGTAATCAGGTAGTAATGAGGCATGTAGATTGAATGTGCCCAATCGCGGCATCATGAAAACCACTTCGGGCAACATACGAAAAGCAACGACAATAAAAAGATCAGCCTCCAGGGAGCGTAACGAGGTCAGCCATTCTTCATCTTTTAATTTTTCTGGCTGCAATATTTTAATCTCACCAAACTGCACACCATTTGTACTTCCAAGTCTTCTGTTGTGCTCTTGGGTGTATTCTTTCACCGCACTAGCTTTAAGTTGTTGACCACGTCCCGCAGGACGATCGGGCGTCGTTACCACCCCCACAACATTATATCCACCCTCAATCAAAGCAGCCAACTGGCCTACCGCAAAGTCGGGAGTGCCCATATAGACGATTCGTATTTCTTTCTTTTTCATAGCAAAATAGCAGTTACAAATGTAACATATGTTATTTAATTACACTTGTAAATATACCCAATTTATGCCCCATGTCTCTCTCTTTTGTTTGTAAGTATTTGAGGTTGTGAGCATTAGGCTGGATTACAATTGGAACGTTTTTATTTATTCTAATTCCATAACCCTCTAAGCCAACGCGTTTGAGTGGATTATTAGTTAATAAATTCAAATTTTTGGCTCCAATCTCACGCAAGATATTTGCTCCAACACCGTAGTCGCGTTCATCGGCCTTAAAACCTAGCTCTATGTTTGCTTCCACAGTGTTCATACCTTCGTCTTGCAACTTATATGCTTTGATTTTATTGAACAACCCTATGCCGCGTCCTTCTTGGGCTAGGTAAACAATCACTCCTTTACCTTCATTTTCAATCATTTGCATCGATTGATGGAGCTGTTCACCACAATCACAACGACACGAACCGAAAATATCGCCCGTCATACACGAACTATGCATACGTACCAAGATAGGTTCATCTTCTTTCCATTCGCCTTTGATCAAGGCGACATGCTCCATTCCATTACTTTTCTGAAAGAATGGAATAAGATCAAAATCACCGTAAATAGTAGGTAATTTAACTCTTTCGCCACGTATTACGAGCGATTCGCGTTCTAGTCGATAAGCAATTAAATCGGCGATCGATATGATTTTAATGCCGTGTTCTGCTGCAATTTCTATCAATTGCGGCATACGAGCCATTGTGCCGTCTTCGTTCATGATTTCAATCAACGCGGCCCCGGGCTTTAAGCCAGCTAATTTCGTGAGGTCTAAACCAGCCTCGGTGTGCCCTGCGCGCCTAAGCACCCCCTTGTTTTGTGCGCGTAGCGGAAAAATATGGCCCGGACGCCCCAAATCAGACGCTTTGGTGGCTGGATCTACTAGTGCTCTAATTGTTTTAGCTCGATCGCTAGCCGAAACGCCAGTCGTACAACCATCGCCCAACAAATCGACCGACACTGTAAATGGAGTTCCAAGTAATGAGGTGTTCTCGCCAACCATCATATTCATATCCAGCTCCTTACATCTTTCGGCCGACAGCGGAACACACAGCACGCCGCGACCATTATGCAACATGAAGTTAACTTGTTCCGGTGTAATTGTTTCGGCCGCACAAATAAAGTCGCCTTCGTTTTCACGATCTTCATCATCGACAACTATAATGATTTTGCCCTGCTTAAGGTCTTCAAGCGCATCGCCAATAGTACTAAGAATTTTTTTCATATTTACGTTTGTAATGTTTTTTGATATACTGTATAACTTGCTTATACTTATCAACATACATGTCTGAGTTAAACAAAACAGAGTCGTTTGTTGATTTATAGGTCAAGAAAATGGCCATTGGGAAGAGCACAAAACTGGGTAGCCATACCCCTATAAATGGTGATATGACGCCATCTTCCAAGAATTTTTTACCGATCATCGAGATCACATAATAGACAACAAAAAAAGCAACAGAGACCACAATAGGCATTCCGAGACCTCCTTTGCGAATAATTGCCCCAAAAGCTGTGCCAATCAAGAAAAAGATCATAATAGAGAAGGGTAGTGATATTTTTCGTTGGAAGTCAGCTTGCGATTTATAGAGTGAAATCGCCGCAAAACGAGCAAATTCAACTTCATAATTGACAAAATTTTGTGCATCAATGCCCACTTGTTTAGCTTGCGAAAAGACTTTTTTACGCCCAACAACATTCATTGTGTCAATTCTCGAAAGCACAAAATCCGACTTGGCATACTGCGGTAACGAATCCAGATCTTTGGCCGACGAATAACGCCTAAATATGTAATTTTTAATCAGTTGACCCTTGAATCGAGTGGCGATAGAATCACTATTGTAACGTAATGAATCAATATCAGAGGCTAGTTCGTTGATGTTTTTAGTTTCACTTAAATTGCTAAAAGCCTCTACATCACTTCGTTGCAAGGCAAATCCAGAGATCGGGACCAACAAATCTTGACGCACAAACATATGATGCATTAAGACATTGTTTGTAAACCACTCGTAATTGCGATTTTCCTCATAAATTTGGCCATTAAAAAGCGTAATTTCTAGATATAACTTGTCTTCCGATATTTTTATATACCCGGAATCAGCCACGGTGGTACGCATTTTATCGTACATTGAATTGTCGTAAATTAATACATTTGTCAACAATTTAGTGTTTGGATCTTGGTGCTCGACACGAATACTGCGATCAGGTATTCCGTTGAAAAATATGCCGTCTTTGAATTTTAGTTCTTGATTTTGTTTTGAAATATCAGTCATCAAAGAGATCATTTTCTGCATCGAATAAGGCGTTAAGTTATTGATAACAAAGAAACTACCAATGCTAACAAAGAACATTAACACAATCAATGGGCGGGAAATTCGTGGCAAAGAAATGCCTGCCGCTTTAAGCGCCAAGAGCTCATTGTTTTCGCCCAGATTGCCCATAGTCATAATCGAGGCCAAAAGGGTAGCCAAGGGTAATCCCATTGGAATTAAAGTCGCCGAGGCGTACATAAGCAGCTCTAAAACAACGCCTAACGAGAGTCCTTTGCCAACCAACATATCGATATTCATCCACATATATTGCATCAACAGGATGAACATCACAATAAAAAAGGTCAAAAACATTGGCCCCAGATATGCTTTAAGTACGAAACGATATGCTGTTTTCAAAATCTTTCTTTAATACTTTATTAAAATTATCCTCGTGCCTTTTGCCTTTGTCCCTGAAAATAATAGAAACAAAGCGCATTTTATGAACAACCAACCGCAAATTTAATCATTTTTCATTGAGTTTTTATCAATAAAAGTAATATTTATTCCACAGCACCACAGTTAACGTAACAAATAACTGATAATCAACCATTATCAGTGCATTGCACTACGCTAATTTAACATAATATCTATTATAGTGGATTGAGAATATCTATAAAATGGATTAAAACCAGCTCATCAACCAAATAAATAAGCATGCTTATCTTCAAAAATTGTGAACCCTAGTTTCTTTGGTCGTAGAGTGTGAAGCTATGATCAGAATAAAATAGTAATACTTTCTCGACCATTGGCGAGTTGCCATTGCCGAGTGTCGTTTGTTTGCCTGAATTTTCGTTTAGAGGGATCATAGGTGGCGCAGGTTCATTGTCGACAACGGCAGTCTGTAAATCGTCTGTTGTGACTCTAATTTCGTCTGTAACTAATGGTTGAGCACTTACAGTTGTATTTTCTGTAACACAATCATTTTCAGCATTGTTTAGGACAATATTTTCCGAATCATGTGTGTTTGTAACCGAAAAATCAAGCATATCACTATTATATGTATTTTTGACTTCCGTAACGTTATTTTGTCTATACATTGGGCCATCTCCATTGATAAGCCAATCGGGATTTAGATTTGGAAACATTCGCAACATGCGTGCTATAAAGTCAAAATTCGGCTTGTTTCTTCCTGATAATAAGTGCGATATACCAGAAGCTTGCACTTGTAATATCTCTGCTAATTTAGCTGCTGTAAGGTTTTCAGCACGCATGAATTGACCTAAACGAACATTCATTTTTGTAATTATTTTATGTAACCAACAATTATTTGCAAAGATATAAGATTTATTTCAAATGCACAAATTTATTATATCTATAAATTACACATTAATATCAAGATTATATAAAACGAATAAAATACTATTAATCAAGCAACTATACGCCAAAACAAAATAAAAACGATGTTGATTTCATTATATAATCATAAAACAGACAGTCAGCACATACATAAACACTGTAATTAACCAGTATTATATCACTGATAACCAGTATTTTATATATTAATATTTCATAAATACTTCAAGTACATTTAGATAGTTACAACAAGTATATTTACACATGTAATCTACAAAACACCCACCACTACCCTATTTTGTGGCTTAATAAATTATTAAAATATTAAAAAAAATCATACCTTTGTTGGAATGAATAATGAAGGAACAAAATATTCGCGACTAATTTTAGCTCTTATCCTCGGATCAATATTATTTCGAGCCGTGATTGCCATTGGCACAGAATTAGGTAATGACGAGGTGTATTATCGTATTTTTGCTCTTTTTCCTTCACTTAGTTATTTTGACCACGCACCAATGGTTGCTTGGTTGATTGACCTGACAACTTGGCGAGCGGAATATGAGGGTGAAATATTTGTACGCTTGGCCTCCATTGTAATAGGAACAATTAATACATATATAATATATCGAATCGCAGGACGTGGCAAACGTGGTTTTATCGCCGCTCTGCTTTTCGTTGGGTCGATTTACGCCTCGATAATTGTTGGCACTTTTATTATGCCAGATACGCCGTTATCGTTATTCTGGTTGCTTACTTTATGGCTGTTAATGGACATTCTGCCCATAAAAGAGGGATCGCAAAAAATGGCCCACCCTTGGATGGTGGATTTCAAAATGATCTTGGCCGGATTGACCATTGGACTGGCCATGCTCAGCAAATATACCGGCGTCTACTTGTGGGCCGCCACAGCACTGTATGTATTGCTCTATAATCGTAACTGGTTGTCACGCTGGTCGTTATATGTTGCACCGGTGTTGAGTTTAATCGTATTCTCCCCTGTTTTGATTTGGAATTATCAAAATGATTTTATCAGTTTCACCTTCCATTCTTCGCGTGTTGTTGCCGATAGTTCATTCAATTTACTCTATTTTGGTCGTGAAATTTTAGGGGGCTTCTTTTATAATAATCCTATTAATTTTGTAGTTATAATTTGTGCTATTGTTTCGTATATTAAATTTAGAAATCATTATATATTGGATAATAAATTCAAATATTTATTGGTTTTTTCGTTGCCGTTGATTTGTGTATTTTTAGTTATATCACTTTCTCGTGCAACATTACCTCATTGGGCTGGGCCTGCCTATTTTGCGTTAATTATTTTAGCAGCCCATTGGCTTGATACACGCGAAAATGGCCTACATGTGGCATGGGCTTCGGTCGGTTTTACTCTAATAATAGGTGTTGCGGGTCTGTTGCAAATTAATTATGGCGTGATGCAAGAATTCGAGCATCACATAACAAGAACACCGATTGGCGCCGATTCTATTTCGAGTAACAAGAGAGATCTTGGGCGTGGCGATGTGACGCTAGACATGTATGGTTGGCAACAATTAAAAACTAAATTAAGTTGTATGATTGCCGACGATCGCCAAGTGGATTTGATAGGCAAAGACCCAATTCTTGTTACTTATCGTTGGGACGAAGCTGCGCATTTGGACGCCTATGTAGCTCGGCCCGTAGGTTTGAAATTAGTGACCGTTGGGCCTTTGTTCGACACGCACTTCTATGAATCCATCTCGGCTCGGCGTGGAGGCTTGCAACTAAATGATGGTGCGTATTTGGTTATTTCTAGTCGTTATTGGGCCGAGGATTTGCCTGTATTCAAAACATTAAATATTGATCCAAATAAGATCGACCATATAATCAGCATTGTTCGTGCAGGCGAATGTGTGGTCAATTTTTTAATTTACCGAATAAGTCCTTCATTACCTGCAGTTTTACCAACAGAGAAAGCACTGTTGTAGATTGTTTCACCAAAGCGGCGCTTCGTGTGATCTTGTAGACGAAAGTTTTGGTATTGAGGTCAAAGTAGGTTGAACATTCAATTTGTCGTAAGTTAGTTGCATTTAACACCTTTATTTACATCTATTTAGTCGTCCCTTAAAAAGTACATAAGGCACTAAATTGCAGTAAATAAGTGCCTTATTCACTTTTTAAGTGGCGACTTTTTAATTAGCGGATTTGTTATGTAGTTCCACTCGGCACTGACCCAGTAGGAATGTTCAGCATCTTCTTGTTTTAATACCCCTTTATTGGTTACCTCTGCTTTGCCATCTTGAAATGGAAAGGCAAATTTATATTGTGGCTTTATTACGACATTACCTAGTGTGTCGGCAAAACCAATCTTACCACTCTTGTTTACGATGCGAAACAGACCCTCGCTTGGATAATCGGGCCCATTGTCATAAATAAACACCATAAATAAATGTTTGCCATTACGGTCTATTGCGATAATCCTTCCATTATATATTACAAATGCCATTGTGTTTAACGTATCTGTATAAGGAGGAGAATAAATAGGCTTTATTATAATATTACCTATAGAGTCAGCATAACCATACCGTCCATTTTTTTCTATCTTATAGAGTGTTGGCGGTTTGGTGGTATGACTTAATAACAATGATAATAATATACAGGCGTAAATATGTTTCATATCTGCAACTAAATTTTTGAACGACACAAGTAAAGGTAGTAATATTTATCCATTCAGCAAAGCGAATTAGAGACTATCTTTCTTTCCTCTCTGAAAAATATTTTTATCATTCCATATGCAACAATCCTAAAAATATAAGTTACATTTAGTAAACAAAGAACTACCCCCTCAAAAAAAATACAACGCCAAAGCGTTAACCTTAAATCTACGTTTTGACAAAATTTATACTCTTCTCGAAATACTTTCGACAAAAAAGAGTTACCTTTGTTGGCAAAATCGAAAAAAACTAAAAACAAATGATTATCGTAATTGTCACTATCTTTTTATTCTCGTATATAATTATAGCGCTCGAACACCCACTCAAAATAAATAAAGCCTCCACCGCACTTATCGCAGGCGTTGCGCTTTGGACACTCTATGCCGCCATCAACCCCATTGACACAGTGCAAAGTCAACTACTCACATGTCTTGGCGAAACTTCCGAAATACTATTCTTTCTGATCGGAGCTATGACAATCGTCGAATTAATTGACGTCAATGGCGGCTTCAACATCATCACCAATCGAATATCTACCAAATCAAAACGTAAACTTTTTTGGCTCATTGGCTTCATCACTTTCTTCATGTCGGCCGTGCTGGACAACTTGACAACGGCTATCGTGATGGTGACTTTGCTCAGCAAAATCATTCCCAACTACAAAGAACGTTGGGTCTTTGCCTCTATCATCATCATTGCCGCCAATGCAGGGGGGGCATGGTCGCCAATTGGCGACGTGACAACAATCATGCTATGGGTAAGGGGCAATGTGACAACAACTGCCCTCATGACGAGCCTTATCTTGCCATGTTTGGCGGCGCTCTTAGTACCCTTGTGGCTGGCCTCGCGGTGGTTGGGCGGCCAAATCGACGCCAATACACAACAGGCCAGCAACACGGGCAGTGCAATTATCTGCGCCCCATCACGCAAAGAGCGCCTATCAATTCTAGTGCTCGGTATCGGTTGTTTGCTGTCGGTACCTGTGTTCAAAACAATAACCCACCTGCCGCCATACATGGGGGTCTTGCTGGCGCTTGGCATCATGTGGCTATATACGGAATTGATGTACAAACGAAAAGATTGTATCAAAAATCAAATCGTACCACGCATTCCGTATGTATTGCGACGAATTGACATGCCTACACTACTGTTTTTCCTTGGTATCTTACTCTCGGTTGGTGCAATGCAGGCCAGTGGCGTATTAAATTCAGTGTCTCAATGGTTGGATCAAACAATACACAATACATATCTCATTAACTTGGTAGTTGGTTTTCTCTCGTCGGTGGTCGACAACGTGCCCATCGTGGCGGGTGCCATTGCCACCTATCCGGTGTTAGACCCAGCCACTGTGGCGGCATCCATAGACCCAGCCTACGCGGCCAACTTTATGCAAGATGGTTTGTTCTGGCAATTTTTGGCCTACACCGCCGGCGTTGGTGGCAGCATGCTCATTATCGGCTCGGCAGCAGGTGTTGTGGTGATGGGGCTCGAACGAATGAACTTTGTATGGTATTTGCGTAATATTTCTTTGTTGGCTTTGGCTGGTTTCCTGAGCGGTGCAGGGATATTTGCCCTACAAATGTGGATCAACAGTTTCTTGTAGTGACTTCTGGAAATTGTTTTTTAAGGTGTTGACTTTCGGAGCTTGAAATCCTAATGTACGGTAAGTAAACTTTGGTTTTTGTGGGCGAAATTCGCCTTGAAAAATCCAACTTTCAGCAGTCTGTTTTTGTTGTTAATTAACTTTTTACTTTTCCCAAAAAAGCATGAAAAACGTAAAAATTGCTAGCGATTGGCATCGCTTGTTGTGTGATGAATTTGAAAAACCATATTTCGATACCCTCACTCGTTTTGTTCATCAAGAGTATGCCACAACGACAGTTTATCCAATGGCGGCTAATGTTTTTCGAGCTTTTGACTCTTGTCCGCTCGATCAATTGCGTGTTGTGATTATTGGGCAAGATCCATATCATGGGCCGGGGCAGGCCAACGGGCTTAGTTTTTCGGTATCGTCGGGAGTTCCCTATCCACCTTCGTTGCGAAACATATTTAGCGAAGTGATTTCGTGTGGTTATCCGTCGCCTGCGGATGGTGATTTAGAGCGTTGGGCACGTCAAGGGGTATTGTTGCTCAACTCGGTGCTCACTGTGCGAGCGGGGGCGGCGGCTTCGCATGCTGGTTGTGGTTGGGAGACTTTTACCGATGCTGTGATCGAGCGTATCAACGCCGAAAGGTCGGGATTAGTTTATATGCTTTGGGGTGCTTATGCTCAGCGCAAGGCGGCAAAGGTTGATGGGGCGCGTAATTTGATTTTGTCGAGTGTCCATCCTTCTCCATTGTCGGCTTATCGTGGTTTTTTGGGTTGCGGTCATTTTGCTAAGGCTAATGATTATTTGGGTACGCGATCTATTGCTTGGTAGGCGGGGGCGGAGGGGTAAGTTGGGGTTGGTTCAGAAAAGCGACGTTTCAAAGAGCTGGTTCAGAAAAACGAAGTTTCCAAGAAAAGTTTTGGGTGACTTTTTCAAAAGGACGCGTGGCGTCTTTTGATTTGCCGTGAACG
>JAVWYC010000049.1:0-10776 GCA_036661755.1 Mucinivorans sp.
GCAACCGCGCTATCTTGGGGCAGGCGTGCCCCAAACCCTCGCCTCAATCACCACTCTTCCTGCATGATGCACTCTTGCGTCTACGCGGCCGGCAAGGCTTCCTCTTCTCATACCGCATAGCAAACATTATAGATAAAGCCATGCACAAAAAAATTACAACCAAAATAATAATCGCAGAAATCAAGTTACTCATACCAAAAACTTGTGTTTGAAAACTGTAATACAAAATCGCTTTTGTCGTTTTTATTGACGAAAACCACCACGAAATCAGTAGGCGATACTTTTTTTATTTCGACGGCACGCTTGTTGTTTTGTGTGCAGTATGTACCTGCTGTGCTCTGATTGATGACGATGTCTTGTGGCATTCTTAATATGAAAATATAATTTTCTTTGAGCGTTGTAACCCAAGGCCTTGTCACCATTACGTTGACAGAGTCGGTTTGTGTGAACACATATGCGCTTGCGTAACTCAGGGCAACGTGTTGAAGCGAATCGATAGTTTGGCAATATTTGTAATGTGTGCTTTCTTGAGCCGTGATGGTTGTGCTAACTGCTGATAATATCATACAGAAAACTAACTTTTTAAGGTAAACTATTTTCATATTTCATATGATTTTTGTGAGTTGTGATATGATATTAGATTGCTTGACAATAAACTATCAATTATAATATTACATAGTTCTTGCTCTTAATGAAATAAGTATTAAGAATGATTCTATTATAAAGTGTCTATTGTTTCGGTTTTTTTATTGTTTGTAGTGTGTTTGGATATGAAGTTTGTTTCGGACAAAGGTAGTCAAATTATCATAAATGATAATCAATTAGGCAGAAATATTTTCAAACTTTGTCAATTATGGCAAATAACGTTGACATTAGCAATAAAGAAGAATGCGTACAGGAGCTCAGGGAATTAGTTGCTTACAACATTCGTCGGTTGAGGTTGAAGCGTGGCATTTCGCAGCGTGATTTGGCCGCTTGGTGCAATTTTGAGTATCCTAATATGTGTAGAATCGAGTCCGGACGAATGAATATCACCCTGCAAACGCTGGCTCGCATAGTGTCGGCGTTAGATGTTGAGGTGACGGAGTTGTTTCGTGCTCGATGATTTTTGCCTGCTTATCCATCCCATTGCCGGGACTTTTTTTTGCTGTTAATCTTATAATGTAGTGATTTGTTGGGTGGATTGGGCATAAAAAATGGTGTAAATCATTGATTTACACCATTTTCTTTGTGTTGGTCTAGTGTTAATTAACAAAGTTCAAGCCGTTTGTCGACGCATCGACGACTACCGCACGAGCGGCGTTGATTCGACCTGCCAAAATTTCTTTAGACAATTCGTTCACCAAATATCGTTGCAAGGCTCGTTTGATAGGTCGAGCCCCGAATTGCGGATCAAAACCGGCTTGCGCCAACCAATCGATAGCTGCTTGCGACACATCGAGCTCCACCCCCGTGGCACGCAACATACGTGCAAGGGCCGAAACTTGCAATACCACAATTTGGCGTACATCTTCCTTGCCAAGGGGCATGAACATGATGATTTCGTCGATTCGATTCAAAAATTCGGGGCGAATTGTTTGGCGCAGCAACTCGAAGAGTTCGGTGCGTGTTTTGTCGATCAAATCGTCTGACGGCATGCGATTTTCAAAGGCATTCATAATCAAGTGACTGCCCAGATTAGAGGTCATGATGATTATCGTGTTACGAAAATCCACTGTGCGTCCTTTGTTGTCGGTCAGTCGTCCATCGTCGAGCACTTGGAGCAAAATATTGAACACGTCGGGGTGTGCTTTTTCGATTTCGTCGAGCAGCACCACCGAATATGGTTTGCGGCGTACGGCTTCGGTGAGTTGCCCGCCCTCTTCGTAGCCCACATAGCCCGGAGGCGCACCAACGAGTCGGCTCACCGAATGACGCTCTTGATATTCGCTCATATCGATACGCGTGATCAAGTTTTCGTCATTAAAGAGATATTCGGCCAAAGCTTTTGCCAATTCAGTTTTTCCAACGCCCGTTGTGCCCAAGAAGATAAAGGAGCCGATCGGGCGACGAGGGTCCGACAGGCCGGCTCTGGCGCGACGTACGGCATCGGCTATGGCGTGAATGGCTTGATCTTGCCCCACAACGCGGTGGTGGAGTTCGTCTTCGAGCATGAGCAGCTTTTCGCGTTCTGAGCTCATCATGCGTTGCACCGGGATACCGGTCCAGCGGCTCACCACACCAGCAATATCTTCGGCGTCGATCTCTTCTTTGATCATTTTGCTATCATCTT
Source organism: Mucinivorans sp. (assembly GCA_036661755.1). Classification (GTDB taxonomy): domain Bacteria; phylum Bacteroidota; class Bacteroidia; order Bacteroidales; family Rikenellaceae; genus Mucinivorans. Next base: position 2,273 of record JAVWYC010000049.1, read on the forward strand.
TGCTCAGTGTGTCGGTCAGTGTTTTGATTTTATCTTCGGCGACTTTGATTTTGCCATAACGCAATTCGGCTACCAATCCGTAATTTCCTTCGCGTTCGGCGGCTGCGGCTTGCAATTTATAGTCGTCGATGGCTAGGCGTTCTTTTTGGATTTTGTCGATCAGCTCTTTTTCGCTTTGCCATTTTTTGCGTAGTGTGTTGCGTGAGTTGCTCATTTGGTCGATTTCGATGGTGAGTTCCTTCACTTTTTTGTCATCTTTTTCGCGTCGTATTGCTTCGCGTTCGATTTCGGCTTGTCTGATTTTACGATCCAGTTCGTCGATATTTTCGGGTACTGAGTTCATCTCTAATCGCAGTTTGGCCGACGCTTCGTCGATAAGGTCGATCGCTTTGTCGGGCAGAAAGCGCGATGTGATGTAGCGTGTCGAAAGTTCGACGGCCGCAATGATTGCCTCGTCTTTGATGCGTATTTTGTGGTGTGATTCGTAGCGTTCTTTGAGCCCACGTAGGATCGAAATGGCATCGGCTGTTGTGGGTTCGTTGATCATCACTTTTTGGAAACGACGTTCAAGGGCTTTGTCTTTTTCAAAGTAGCGTTGAAATTCGTCGAGCGTTGTGGCGCCTATGGCACGCAACTCGCCGCGAGCCAAGGCCGGTTTGAGGATGTTGGCAGCGTCCATCGCCCCCTCGCCGCCGCCTGCGCCAACCAGGGTGTGTATTTCGTCGATAAAAAGCAGAATTTCGCCATCGGCTTGTATCACCTCTTTAACCACCCCTTTGAGCCTCTCTTCAAATTCGCCCTTATACTTTGCACCCGCAATCAGCGCGCCCATATCGAGCGAATAGATGGTTTTGCCTTTCAAATTTTCGGGCACATCGCCCTCCACAATTCTATGTGCCAGCCCTTCGGCGATGGCTGTTTTGCCAACTCCGGGTTCGCCCACCAACATGGGATTATTTTTGGTGCGTCGTGATAGGATTTGCAACACGCGACGGATCTCTTCCTCGCGCCCAATCACAGGATCAAGTCGCCCTCGGCGAACCTCGCCATTGAGGTTGATGGCGTATCGATCCAGGTTTTCATACTCTTTTGCGCCTGTGGTATTCATTTTTTTTGTGTTTTTAGTTTGTGTTTTCTAAGGAGCTGTTTCAATTTCTTTCCGGCATTTTAGTGCTACTCTTTTTGTTCTATTTTTCCGCTGATTTGTGGGCTGAAAGTCCACTGCTTATCTCGGCTAATCATCGAAAAAATAAACTCAAAAATTGCAGTAATAAAATTGTTGAAATAAATTAAAGCAGCTTCTTAAAACTATCAAAAAAAATGCCAAAGTGCGCTGTTCCTACAAATCGATAGTGTGGATAAATGGTTGACCGATAGCTTTTAATAGTATCATATCGAGTTTTCCGTTGCGACATTTTTTGTCGGAGGCCACTAATTTTGTCAGTTGTTCAAATGGCACTTCGTTGCATTCGGTAGGCAGGCCTGCGCGCTTGATGTAGCCTATGATTTTGGTGTATTCAGCGGGAGCTAAGAAGCCCATGTCGACTGACATTTTGGCAGCAATCGCCAATCCGATAGCCACTGCTTGGCCGTGATGATAGTGTCCCGCGGTCGCCTTTTCGATGGCGTGAGCATAGGTGTGACCCAAATTGAGCAATTTGCGGCTCCCCGTTTCACGGAAATCTTGCTCGACGATTCGTTCTTTGATGGCCATCGAGCGTCGTATGATTTCTTGCATATCGGTCATTTCCAGCATTTCGGGGTCGGCCATCAAACCATATTTGATCACTTCGCCCATGCCCGATTGAAATTCATTTTTGGGTAGAGTTTCCAAAAATGCAGGGTCGGCAATCACGAAACTAGGCAAGGTGAAGCACCCCACAATGTTTTTGTAGCCATCTAGGTTGACGCCGTTTTTGCCCCCGATGGCCGCGTCCACTTGGGCAAGTAGCGTGGTGGGCACAAAACCAAAGTCAACCCCGCGCATGTAGGTCGAGGCCACAAAACCAGTGATGTCTGTCACAATGCCGCCCCCTAGGCCAACGAGCCTTGTCGAGCGATCGGCGTGCATGGCCAGCAATTCGCGGTGGATTTTTTCGACCGTTTGCATCGTTTTGTGCTCTTCGCCCGGCTCGATTGTGATACATTGGTATGGGGCCATTAGCGAGCCATATAATTTACGTATATTGGTGTCTGTCACCACTATTGTTCGCCCGGATGCGGTTTGTTTTTCCAGTTCTGCCCACGCATTGGTTACAACTATCATTTTTTTTGGCTTTATATTTGCCACAAATATCGGAATAAAATTTATTTTAATTCTTGTTATATGCAGTTTAGATTAGAGATATTTAAGAAAAATAGCTAATTTTGTGGGCTAAAATGAATTATAAGCGGATTTTTCTCCTTGTGCTCACTACGCTTCTTGTGTCGTGCAGTGCGGTGCGCTATGTGCCCAAGGATAGTTCGCTGCTCTATCGTAACAAACTAGTCATCGAGTCGCAAAACAAACGCGAGACAAAAGCGATATCGAGCTCCGAGGTGAAAAATTATATCCAGCAACGCCCCAATCGTCGTTTGCTTGGCATGGGCATTTATCTGGGTTTTTATAACATCACCGATTCGTCTAAGCACGATGGCTGGCATCGCTTTTGGGGTACAAAAATTGGCGAAGCGCCCGTGGTGCTCGATAGTTCGATGATCAAAAAATCGAAGCGCGAGATCGAGGTTTTCTTGGACTCGAAAGGCTTTCTGAGCTCCACCGTTTCGTCGGAAATCGAAGTCTCGCCGCGCCGTAAGGCGACCGTTAAATATACGGTCAACTTGGGGCGAGCCTACCGAATTTCGAGCGTCAAATACAATATCGCCGACACCTATATCCGCCCTCTGGTGATGGCCGACAGCGCTTTGTGGGGCTTGAAATCGGGCGAAATTTTCGAGCGTAAAGATTTTGAAAACGAACGTACGCGGATCACGTCCATGTTGCGCGATCGCGGTTTTTGGGGTTTCAACGCATCGTATATCACCTATACGGTCGATTCCAACCATCGCAACAATACGCTCGATGTGGAGCTATTGTTGCGTCCGCTCACCACTACCACCCCCTCGGGGCAAGCCATGAGCGAAAATCACCCCATATATTCCATCGATCAAGTGCAAGTGATGAGCGACTACAATCCGGCGCAATCGCTCGAAGCCGTCAAGGGCGAAGATATCGACACGATTTGCTATCAAGGAGTCGATATTATGTATAAAAAGAAACTCTACATTCGACCCGATATTATTCTTGGTGCGCTGGGCGTTACCTCCGGCGATCGATATGACCAAAAACGGATCGAGGAGGCCTACAATGCGGTGCGTTCGTTGGGCTATAGCGCTAATTTCTTATTCACTCCTCTTGGCTCCACTCAGCCGCCAACGGCATGGGATACGGCGGCCAATGGCGCAATCACGGCGCGACGCAAATTGGCGTGCTTGGTGCAATGTACGCCCAACGTTAGGCAAGGTATATCGACCGATTTCGAGGCCTCGACTACTTCTAATTACTACTCCTTGGCCTTGACTTTGGGCTACCAGAATCGCAATCTTTTCCGTGGTGGCGAAGATTTTAACCTCTCTTTTCGTGGCGCCTATGAATTTGCCAAGCCCAAAGAACAGGGCAATGCTTTTGAATTTGGGGTGACAACTTCGCTCGCTTTGCCGCGCTTTTTGCTGCCGATTTCTGACGACAAGATGCGTAAATTCAAATATTCGTCCACCAAATTCACGGTGAGCTACAACATTCAAAATCGCCCCTTCTATCGTCGTTCGTTGGTGAGCGCGGTCTATGGCTATGGGTGGACACTCAAAAACGGCGCGCGATTTACCATCAATCCGGCCGACATCAATGTGGTGAGTGTGCCGTGGATCGACGAAATCTTCTTGCTCACAATCGAAAATCCATATCTGCGCAACAGTTATTCTTCGCAACTTATTGCAGGTCTTTCGGCTAGCTATTTCTATAACACGAATGCCGACATAAAACAAAACGGCTTTACGTTTCGCGTTTCGGGCGATGCCAATGGTAATTTGTTTCGTCTGATCACCTCGGCCTTTTGCAATCAAGTAGAAAAAGACGGCGAATCGTATTACAATATTTTTGGATTGCGCTATGCTCAGTATTTTCGTTTGTCGGCCGATGTGAGCAATCGGATCAACGTTGGCCGGCGATCACAAATTGCATGGCGTTTTTTGCTCGCCGGTGGCTATGCTTATGGCAATTCGCGCACCCTGCCCTTTGAACGTCTGTTTTTTGCAGGCGGCAGCAACTCCATGCGTGGGTGGCAGGTGCGTACTCTGGGGCCCGGTTCGGTGCGCATCGATGATCTGGGGAGCTACCCCAACCAGTTGGGCGATATGCGTTTAGAAGCCAATTTCGAGTACCGTGTCAATGTGGCAGGTGGTTTTGGGCTGGCTCTATTTTTGGATTGCGGCAATGTGTGGATGAATGGTATTGGCGAAAAACGCGAGGAGGCGAAGTTTCATTTCAATACTTTTTTTAGGCAATTAGCGTTAAATACCGGTGTCGGTTTGCGCTACGATGCAGGCTATTTTTTGGTGCGATTGGATTGGGGAGTCAAACTCCACGACCCCAATGTGCCGGTTGGTCGCCGTTGGGGCTGCCAACGAGGCATTAACGACACGGCCTTGCAATTTGCGCTTGGCCTGCCATTTTGATTAGAGCTTTTAAGTAAGTGGTTTCGGCTGCGAGATCTACTTGTTTAGAGTATTGAAAATATGTTTTTAGTTATAAATATAGTATTAGAGTTCAACAATAAAAAATCTTAAAATTATATGAGTTATCTTTTCACATCAGAATCAGTTTCAGAAGGACACCCCGACAAAGTGGCCGATCAAATTTCGGACGCCATACTCGATGAATTTTTGCGTCAAGACCCAGCCTCGAAAGTGGCTTGCGAAACTTTTTGCACCACGGGCATGGTGATGGTTTGCGGCGAGGTCAAGAGCGAAGGTTATGTGGATATTCAATCAACCGTGCGCCGAGTTATTTCGCATATCGGTTACAACGACGCTCGGCTGGGCTTCGAGAGTTCGTCATGCGGGGTGATGAGCGCCATTCACGAACAATCACCCGACATAAACCAAGGGGTCGAACGCGAAGACAAAGACGAACAAGGCGCGGGCGATCAAGGCATGATGTTTGGTTATGCAACCAACGAAACCTCGTCCTATATGCCTGCGGCCTTGATGCTTTCGCACTTAATTTTGCAAGAATTGGCCGCCATTCGCCGCTCGGGCGAAGTGATGTGCTATTTGCGTCCCGACGCCAAGTCGCAAGTCACAATCGAGTACGACGATAATGGCGTGGCGCAACGTGTACACACCATCGTTATTTCCACTCAACACGACGAGCAGACCTCGGTGGCCAAAATTCGCGATGATGTGCAACAGATTTTGATGCCACGAGTAAAAGCAATTTTGGCTAAACGTCGAGATTGTTTGGGGGCGCTCATTGGTGATGACTATATTTTGCATGTCAACCCGACCGGTAAATTCTGTATCGGTGGCCCGGCCGGCGATACGGGGCTCACGGGGCGTAAAATTATTGTCGACACATATGGTGGTCGCTCGGGTCACGGTGGCGGTTGTTTTTCTGGCAAGGATTCCTCGAAGGTCGATCGTTCGGCCGCCTATGCGGCACGCCATATTGCCAAGAATATGGTGGGCGCCGGTTTGGCGGACGAGGTGATGGTGCAAGTGGCTTATGCCATTGGCGTGGCGCGTCCGGTGAGCTTTTTTATCGACACACGCTCCACAAGTCACCTGGATATGACAGATGGCGAGTTGGCACGTCGCATCGAGGCTCTGGTGGATATGCGTCCGGCAAAAATAGTTGAGCGTTTCGGTTTGCGTAACCCAATATTCTTGCCCACAGCCTCTTATGGCCACTTCGGCCGCGAACCATATACCGAAAATGGTATGCGCTTCTTTGCTTGGGAAGAGTTAGACATGGTGGATAAATTCAAAAAAGAATTTTCTCTCTGACAATCTGTCAGACACTGTCAGCAAAATAGGCTTCGGCATATAATTTGATAACACAAGGAACATGAAATATTTATTGAGAGCTTTTTTATGGAGGCGACACTAATATATTTCACTAATAAATTTACTAAATATTTTAATTAATTATGAAAATCAAACCACTATCGGACCGAGTTTTGGTGGAGCCAAAAGCGGCCGAGACAAAAACTGCTAGCGGGCTATATATACCCGACACAGCAAAAGAAAAACCTCTGCAAGGCATCGTTCTGGCCGTTGGCCCGGGCAACAAAGATGTCACAATGGAGGTCAAAAAAGGCGACACGGTGCTCTATTCCAAATATGGCGGACAAGAAATTACTGTCGATGGCGTAGACTATCTTATCATGAAACAGTCAGAAATTTTGGCGATCATCTAAAAAGCGATAAATTTCAGCACAAAATTTTATTTTTTTTGAACGCTTCACGTGGCCACAAGGCGCTACGCTCGGCTTCAATAACAACAAATATTATTACTTCAATAAAAAAATGGCAAAAGAGATTAAATTCAATACAGAGGCACGTGCAGGCCTCGTTTCGGGGGTCGGCCAATTGGCTGCCGCCGTTAAAGTAACACTTGGCCCCAAGGGTCGCAATGTGGTGATCGAAAAGAAATTCGGAGCTCCCCAAATCACAAAAGACGGTGTGACGGTGGCCAAAGAGGTGGAACTGGAAGACAAATTCGAGAACATGGGAGCGCAAATGGTCAAAGAAGTTGCCTCTAAAACAGGCGATGACGCGGGCGACGGTACAACGACGGCTACCGTGCTGGCCGAAGCTATCATCACGGGCGGCATCAAAAACGTAACAGCAGGCGCCAATCCGATGGATCTTAAACGAGGGATCGATATGGCGGTGAGCGAAGTGGTGGCTCAACTCAAAAAACAATCGCAAAAAGTTGGTGACGATATTAGCAAAATCGAACAAGTAGCTACCATATCGGCCAATAACGACAAAATGATCGGCTCTTTGATCGCCGAAGCAATGGGAAAGGTCAAAAAAGAGGGCGTGATCACAGTAGAAGAAGCCAAAGGAACCGAAACTCACGTGGAAGTGGTGGAAGGTATGCAATTCGATCGTGGCTACATATCACCATACTTTATCACCGACACCGAAAAAATGTTGGCCGAACTCGAAAAACCATATATCTTGATCACCGACAAAAAGATCTCGACAATGAAAGAACTCTTGCCAATGCTCGAACCGGTGGCGCAAGGGGGACGCGCGCTTTTGATTATTGCCGAAGATGTTGATGGCGAAGCGCTCAGCTCGTTGGTGCTCAATAAATTGCGCGGTACATTGAAAATCGCAGCCGTGAAAGCTCCCGGCTTTGGCGATCGACGCAAAGAAATGTTGCAAGATATTGCTATCTTGACTGGTGCTACCGTTATTTCCGAAGAAACAGGCCTCAAATTAGACGCCGCTACAATCGAAATGCTCGGCACGGCCGAAAAAGTGACTCTGACAAAAGACAATACCACAATTGTCGACGGGGCAGGCAAAAAAACAGCCATCAAAGAACGTGTAGCTCAAATTCGTTCGCAGATCGAAGCTACCAAATCGGACTATGATCGCGAAAAATTGCAAGAGCGTCTGGCTAAATTGGCTGGTGGTGTTGCAGTCCTTTATGTTGGCGCGGCGACCGAGGTGGAAATGAAAGAGAAAAAAGATCGTGTAGACGATGCTCTGGCGGCCACTCGCGCAGCGGTTGACGAAGGCATTATCCCCGGTGGTGGTGTGGCTTATCTTCGTGCAGCCGAATCGCTCGACAAGTTGAAGGCGTCTACAGACGATGAGTTGACTGGTATTCAGATCATTAAACGTGCCATCGAAGAGCCTTTGCGTCAGATTGTTTTTAACGCAGGCGGCGAAGGTTCGGTGGTGGTGAACAAGGTGAAAGAGGGCAAGGGTGCTTTTGGTTATAATGCTCGCACTGATGTTTTTGAGGACATGTTCAAGGCTGGTATTATTGATCCGACTAAGGTGGCACGTGTTGCATTAGAGAATGCGGCTTCGGTGGCTTCGATGTTTTTGACCACAGAGTGTGTGATGGCCGACATTAAGGAAGATGCTCCTGCCATGCCTGCTATGCCGGGTGGTGGCATGGGTGGTATGATGTAGAGCGGGCCGGATTTAGTGTGGCCGGTGTTCCACTTTTTGAGTGGAGATTAATGGCTTGTAGCTATTGAAAGAGGGTTTGCGGACTGTTTGTTTGCGAGCCCTCTTTTTTTGTGTGTGGTGTACGGCATCGTTCCCACTGTGGCTGCGTGTGGCTATGCTAGCGTCGGTTCAGAAGAAGGAGGTTTTCAAGAGCTGGTTCAGAAAAGCGAAGTTTTCAAGAGCTAGGTTTCCAAGAACCAGTTAAGAAAAACGCAGTTTCCAAGAACCAGTTAAGAAAAATTAATTTCTCGCGAGCCGATTCAGAAAAA
>JAVWYC010000050.1:0-10755 GCA_036661755.1 Mucinivorans sp.
ATCGGCGCGTGGAAACGTCACTTTTCTTAACTGTTCTTAAAATCTGCGTTTTTCTGAACCGGCTCCATTGGACTACGTCTTTCTAACCGAAAACTACAAACGATCGTCAATCAAATAATTGTTGCGGTCTGAACCCGCACGATTGATCATCTCTCCCAAAAAACCTGCCAAAAATAACTGAGAACCTATCACAGACGTCATCATAGCTATGTAAAATAAAGGCTGATCGGTCACCGCACGAACTACACCCCCCGCACCCTGAACTATAAGCTTATCTACAATCAAATAAACCGAAATCAATATACCCGCCAAAAACATAATAGTACCCACTCCACCAAAAATATACATCGGACGACGACCAAACTTGGTCATAAACATCACACTCAACAAATCAATGTAACCCTTGATCATACGCTCCCAACCAAACTTCGACTCACCATACTTACGCGGATAATGCTCCACCACCTTCTCCGCTATCTTCTTGAAACCTGCACGACGCGCAATAATGGGAATGTAACGGTGCATCTCACCATAAACCTCAATGCTCTTGATGACCTTCGATCGGTAGGCCTTCAAACCACAGTTGAAATCATGCAACTTTATACCACTCACCATGCGAGCCGTCGCGTTGAAAAATTTGCTCGGCAAAGTCTTTCCCAACGGATCGTGACGCACACCCTTCCAACCACTCACCAAATCATAGCCATCAACGGTTATCATTCGGTAGAGCTCCGGAATTTCGTCGGGTGAATCCTGTAAATCAGCGTCCATCGTGATCACTACCGACCCCAACGCAGCCTCGAAACCAACATACAAAGCCGCCGATTTGCCATAATTACGACGAAAACGAAACGCACGAATCGCCGGATAATCTTTTTGCAAGCCCTCGATCACCTGCCATGAATTATCACTCGACCCATCGTCTACAAAAATCAATTCGTAGGTCAGATTTTCACCTTTCACTACCCTATCAATCCATTGCGTCAATTCGGGCAACGACTCCTCTTCATTCAAAAGAGGTATAATTAACGATATATCAATCATTGTTTTGCATTATATTAACGGGACGTTTAACAAAAGCCGAGGTAAGCAAAGCCACCAAAGCTCCATTGATCAACATCGAAAAGATCGAGACCCCAATCATGCCCCACACACTCATCATTGCATGCGACATTTTGCGCACCATATCCAGCTGCTCTTCGGTGGCCGAAGGCATGGCGGTCGACGCTTGGCGAATTGTTTCACGCAAAAGAAGTTCGCCATATGCGGGATCGATCACATTTTGGAGCAACCACCCGGCGAAACCTACCACAAAGCCACTGAGCAACATCATCTTCACCGAAAACCCCAGCGCCGACACATAGCTATAACCCGCCCCTTGAACATCTTTGATCGCCCCCATTCGACGACCAAAATAGATCTGGCAATAGGCGATCACCCCGAGTCCATAAATCACGAACAACCAATTTAGGCTTTGGTTGCCATTGAGAAGATAGGTCACAAAAATTTGGACGCTGTACAGTAGTCCGATCACGAAGCCTCCGGTGAGCAGTTCGTTTAATGCAGCTTTTTTAGGCGTTATTTCCATTATTTATTTAAGTATTGCGTTAGCTTGACGAATGATTGTAGGTTCGCACCCTTCGAGCGAACAATCAACCACTGTCGAGGGATTATTTTCGCCTATTCCGCCATCGATCACTATGTCGGCCATAGGATATATTTCGGCTATCAGAGTAGGGTCGGTCAAGTATTCGGCCTCATCGCCGGCATGGCACACAGAAGTGGTGACCAGTGGCGCGCCAAGTTCGCGCACAATGGCCAGAGCAATATTATTGTTTGGTACACGAATACCAACCGTATGCCGCCCTTCGAGCACTTTTTCGGGTGATTTTTTCGAGGCTGGCATAATGAAAGTGAATGCTCCCGGCAGGTTTTTGCGCAGTGTACGAAAGGTCACATCGTCCACCTTGGCGTAAGTGGCGATGGAGGTCAAATCGGCACAGACGAGTGCCATTTGATCGCTATCTTTGCCTTTGATTTGTTTGAGTTTTTCGATTCCTTGTGCACTTTTGATCGAGCACCCAAGGGCATAGAGCGTGTCTGTGGGATAGACAATAACGGCCCCCGCGGCCAATTGTTTGACCACCTCACGCACCACTCGCTCTTGTGGGTTATCGTTATATAATTTTATTATCATCGTTTTTATGCAACAAAGGTAATATAAAAAAGCGAGAATAAGAAAAGCGATATACGAGAATTGGTCGACCGTCCGTTTTGGTGTGTGGCGCTAATTTTGACTGACAGCAAAGGGGATTTTCTTTACAACTCACCTATAATTATGAATGAATAACGGAACAAGAAAAACGCAGTTTTGAGCCAAAAGTTTTTGGTGTCGCTTTTTTCAAAAAGCGGCGACTAACGACTATTGCTAGGGAGCTCAAAAACCAACCCCCTACTCCACCGGCAAAGACACACAAAAAAAGACTTCACCCAAGAAGACGCACCACATCAAGCTACACGCTCACATTATGTTCGCGCAGCGCTTCGTTCAGCGTCGTTTTCAGGTCGGTGGAAGCTTTGCGTTGCCCAATAATCAAAGCACACGGAACCGAAAAATCACCGGCAGGATATTTGCGCAAATAAGAACCGGGAATTACCACCGAACGTTCGGGCACATAACCCTTGTATTGCTGCCCGGTATTAGCATCTATGATTTTGGTCGACCCGGTCACCACCACTCCCGCACCAAGCACCGCGCCCTTGCACAAATGAGCCCCCTCCACCACAATACACCGCGAACCAATAAAGCAATCGTCTTCCACGATAACCGGCGCCGCCTGCACCGGTTCAAGTACGCCTCCCACACCCACACCACCGCTCAAATGCACTCCACGCCCAATCTGCGCACACGAACCAACCGTGGCCCAAGTGTCCACCATCGTCCCTTGGTCTACATAAGCCCCGATGTTCACATACGAAGGCATCATCACCACTCCCGGCGCAATATAGGCTCCGTAGCGAGCCACAGCATGAGGCACAACACGAATGCCAAGCTCCCGGTATCCATGTTTTAGATCCATCTTGTCGTGAAATTCCAACTCTCCGGCGTGCATGGTACGCATCTCTTGCAAGGGAAAATAGAGGATCACCGCTTTTTTGACCCACTCATTAACTTGCCACTGCCCCGTAGCCGTTGGCTCGGCACAGCGCAAGAGACCTTTGTCTAATTGCTCGATCACTTCGCGCACCGCGCTTTCATTGCTCTTGACCAACGAGCGATCGTCCCATATTTTATTGATTACGTTTTCTAGCTCTTTCATATCTTTTTCTTTAATGTTACTACAATTGGATTGTGATCTGAATATGGCAGATCCGGCGACACATAGTTCAGGCATTCATATTGATTATCATCATAGAAAGCATAATCAATGCGCAACAATTTACTCATCGGTCGATAAGTGTAGCCATAGCCTAGGCCCGAGGCCACAAAAGCATCTTTCATCGACGCACGCACCGTATGATAAGTGTAGCTCAAAGGCACAGAGTTAAGGTCACCCATCACAACGAGCGGATAGCTGCACCGAGCAATCTGCGCGGCAACGCTATCGGCCTGCACGGCACGAATCATAAAACTATCACGCATTAGTCGCGTTGTGGTGCGCGCCAAGGCGGTCGAATGGTCGCTCGCAAAGAGCGCGCGAAGCCCCTGCTCGTTGTTGACGGCATTGAATGATGTGGTTTGCAGATGACAATTAAAAAGATTGATCGTGTCGCCCTCTACATACAGCTCCACACCTAGCGCGCCTCCGGTGGCCGAATCACTCAACACCCTTTGGGTGACAGTCATCGGATAGCGACTAAAAATCACTGTCCCAAAACCCGTGCCGGGCGACGATCCGCCCATCATGGCAACAAAATATGGCCACTGGGCAAACAGATTTGCCATGCGAGCTGTCGTGTCGTTGGCTATGGGCATGAACTCTTGCAGGCAAATCACATCGGGCTTCGATGAGTTGATAAAGCCCACAACGTCGTTCAAATGTGTTTCGTAGGATTGATTCTCAAAGTTGAAACAATGAACATTATAGCTCATCACACGCAATTGATCGCCACTTTTTTCTTGATACGCTTTCCAAAAGCGCACCTGCACAAATGCGCCAACATTCCACACTGCAAAAAGCATGACAACGGCCATCGGGATCGCCACAAACAGATTCCACCGCAACACCCAATAGGCGGTCGCTATGATATAGAGCAAGTAAATAAACGGCGCCCCCAATATCACAAAGGCAGGAACCCACCACACATTGGGATTAATCACCCCCCCGGCCAGCACCATTAGCACAGCCACCAATGCACATAAAGTCACCGGGAACATAATAAAATCAGCCAAACGCAGCCAAGGTGATTTCGGTTTTCTGTCGCTACTAATCATGATTCAACAAAAGAAAAGCAAACTGTTGATTAAAAATTTATCTTACGCTTTGCACGCCAATAATAGAGCAACGCCGCTCCAAAGAACATGCCGCCCAAGTGCGCAAAGTGAGCTATATTATCGCTCATGGCCACTCCCTGGAAAAGTTCCAACGCGCCATAGGCCATCACAAAATATTTGGCCTTAATGGGCACCGGCGGAATCAAGAGCAACAGGCGTTCGTTTGGATGGAGCAAGCCAAAGGCAAGCAACACACCAAAAACAGCACCCGAAGCACCAATGGTCACCCCATAATCGCCCGTTAGTTGCATCACCAACAAGTTGAGCACCCCGGCTCCGATGCCGGTAATTAGATAGTAGGTCAAGAATCGACGCGAGCCCATGTCGTACTCCAATTGCCGCCCAAACATCCACAGGGCAAACATGTTGAAGAAAATATGCGAGAAATTAGCATGCAGAAACATGTAACTCACAAATTGAATAGGCGAAAAATTCGGAGCCTGCCAATACCAAAGCGCCAAGTTTTGGTCTATCCACGGCAAGTATTGCGGCAAGAGCCAAGTGATTAGAAAGAAAACCACATTAAGCATAATAAGGTTACTAACCACACTTTTGAACTGAAAATTATTCATAATTATTGTCTATTGCTTTTCTTGTTTAATGATATGTACTACTGTCAAACGAACAATTAAATATCCTATTGCCATAATGCTCACGATGATCACCGACAAATCCATCAATTCTATCTTCACCGGGTAGGCGTCCAGCAAAAACGACTCCCCACCCATTTTAATCAAGCCCCAATAATGTTGCGCACCAACCAAAGCCAGACCCAACACCAGACCCAACACCAAGCCAATGCCAACAATCATCATGCCAAGGCGAATGAAAATTCGCTCCACCTTTCGCTCGCGCATACCCATCACCCCAAGCGTTATGATGGCACTCTGTTTTTCCGACAACATCATCAACATACACCCCGTCAGGCTCATCGCCGCAATCAACGCCACACAAACGAGCATCAACATGATGATCCATTTTTCGACGTTGATCACTCTAAAAATATCGCCTCGCTGCTGCTGGCGATCGAGGATCTGCACCTGATCGCCCATAATGTGAGCGATACTCTGCTTCGCCTTTTCTATCGAGAGGCCCTCACGCGGAGCAATGTTGAGCTCGCTCACCGTCACACTATCCATATTGAGCAATTGACGCGCAAAATCAATTGGCACATAAATTCGTCGAGCATCGGTCGATTGATCGAGCGTAAAAACCCCCGCCCCTAAAATTTGCCGCTCGACAAATAGCGGCACAGGAATAAAGCTCAACATCGGCGGCACAGTGGCCAGATAGTAGAGCGAAATTTCTTGTGGCGCCGATAGGCTGTATGCCAAATCGTAGCTCACCCCGGCCCCCAACACCGCACGCGGCATGCCTCCAAAATCTAACTGCCACTGCCCCGAAGAGATGGTCCTGGCCACCCCACTCACCCCCGCATACACACTATCCACCCCGAGCATGTTCACCATCACTTGACGCGAATTGACCCGTGCCAAAACCGTACCCGACACACAACACGACACCTGCCCCACTTGACTTTGCAGCGCCGTGTGCTGCTGCCTTCCGAGCGCGAAACGCCCACCATCCACCGCACGCACGACAATCGGAGCATCAATTTGCCCATACATCGAATACAGATAGCCCGACAGCCCATTGTGGAGCGACAGCACAAAGACCAACGCCACCACAGGAATAGCGATGGCAAAAGTGCTTACTCTGGCTATCAGGTTGACAATCGAATGCGATTTGTGCGAAAAAAGGAACCCTCGAGCAACATTCATGTTCTTACGATGCACCTTACTCCTTGGCCGAGGCCAAGCGTTCCGCGTTTTCGGCTACTTGCAATTTGTCGATCACTTCGTCCAAATCACCGTCCATCACAGCACTTAAATTATAGGAAGTGAAGCCAATACGATGATCGGTCATACGCCCCTGTGGGTAATTGTAGGTGCGGATCTTGGCCGAACGGTCGCCTGTGGATACCATAGTCTTGCGCTTGCCGGCAATATTGTCTAAGTATTTTTGATATTCAAGGTTGTAGATACGTGTACGCAGTTCGACCAATGCTTTATCGTAATTTTTGAGCTGCGATTTTTGATCTTGACACTGAACCACGATTCCCGTTGGAACGTGGGTTAGTCGAATGGCCGAATAAGTAGTGTTGACCGACTGACCTCCCGGGCCGCTCGAACAGAAAGTATCTTTACGTATGTCGCTCACATTCAACTCGATATCGAACTCTTCGGCTTCGGGCAACACCGCCACCGACGAGGCTGAGGTGTGCACACGTCCCTGAGTTTCGGTTTGCGGCACTCGTTGCACACGGTGCACACCCGATTCATATTTCAAAATCCCATAAACGCCATCGCCCGAAACCTTGATCACCACCTCTTTGAATCCACCGGCCGTACCTTCGCTTTGGCTGGTGATTTCGGCCTTCCAACCACATCGTTCAAAGAATTTGAGGTACATACGCATCAAATCGCCTGCAAAAATCGCCGCCTCGTCGCCACCGGCACCGCCACGGATCTCCATAATTGCATTTTTGCTATCCTCCGGATCGGCAGGAATGAGCAGAAGCTTGATCTGCTCCTCCATCTGCTCTATTTTCGGCTCCAACTCGTCGATTTCGCCGCGAGCCATTTCGCGCATTTCATCGTCCTTTTCGCTAGCCATCAAATCGCGTGCCTGCGAAAGGTTGCTCAGTGCCGTTTCATATTTTTCGGCTGCTTGAACAATGACTGTCAACTCTTTATACTCTTTGTTGAGTGCAATATAGCGTTTCATATCGCTCATCGCTTCGGGTTGAGTGATCGCGTGCGATATCTCTTTATAGTGTTCGCGTATGCCGCTGAGCTTGCTCAGTAGATTGTTGTTTGCCATATTTTTATATATTAGGGGACAAATATACGTTTTTTTTATGAATTTTTGCGCAACAAAAAAATCGGAGACTATAATATATAGTCTCCGATTCTTTTCACAAACTTTTCTCGAACTCTTCCCCTAATTGTGATTTTTTGTGTCACTCTCCCCTACTCAAAAAATAGTCCGATACCGATGCCGCAGAAATTTAGAGGGCAGCAAAAAAATCGTTACCCTTATCGTCCACAATAATAAATGCAGGGAAATTCTCTACATATATCTTACGTACGGCCTCCATGCCAAGTTCGGCCATGTCGACCACTTCCACCGATTTAATTGAATTTTTGGCCAACACTGCCGCCGGCCCACCAATCGAACCAAGATAGAAGCCGCCGTTCGCCTTGCAAGCATCGGTCACCGACTGGCTACGATTGCCCTTGGCCACCATAATAAGCGAGCCGCCTGCCTTCTGGAAACGATCCACATAAGGGTCCATACGCCCAGCCGTTGTAGGCCCAAAACTACCCGAAGCCATACCTTGCGGCGTTTTGGCCGGCCCGGCATAATAGACAGGGTGGTTGCGGAAATATTCAGGCATCTCTTCGCCACTATCCAATCGCTTATTGATCTGAGCATGGGCAATGTCACGCGCCACGATCAGCGTTCCGCGAATATTCAGACGAGTTTTGATCGGATATTTCGATAATTTAGCACGCACAGCATCCATGCCCTCGTCTAGGTCGATCTCTACGGCAGGGCTCATCGAAGGCGCTGTCTTTGGCAAGAATCGCGCCGGATTTTTCTCTAATTGCTCCAAAAATACACCGTCGGCCGTGATCTTAGCTTTAATATTACGGTCGGCCGAACAGCTCACACCAATGCCAACCGGACACGAAGCTGCGTGGCGAGGCAAACGGATAACACGCACATCGTGTATCAAATATTTACCCCCAAATTGCGCACCAACACCGCTCTGCTGACAAATTCGGAGCACTTTTTCTTCCCACTCTTTGTCGCGGAAAGCGCGCCCACCCTCGTTACCCTCGCCAGGCAAATTGTCGTAATAGTGTGCCGACGCTTTTTTGACAGCCGCCAAATTAGCCTCGGCCGAAGTACCGCCAATAACCAAAGCCAAGTGATATGGAGGGCAAGCCGAAGTGCCTAGGTCTCGGATCTTCTCTTTCACAAAACGCGTTAGGTTTTCTTCCGTCAACAGCGCCTTTGTCATCTGATAGAGGTATGTCTTGTTGGCCGAACCGCCCCCTTTGGTCATAAACAAAAATTTATAGCAAGATCCCTGGGTGGCATAAATATCGATTTGCGCAGGCAAGTTGGTTGCCGAATTTTTTTCTTCGGTCATCGTGAAAGGCACAACTTGCGAATAACGCAAATTGCGCTCCTTGTATGTTTCATACACCCCGCGCGACAACATTTCGGCATCATTGGCACCGGTATACACATCTTCACCCTTATAGGCCGACACAATGGCAGTACCCGTGTCTTGGCACGTTGGCAATTCACCTTGGGCGGCCACCACTTGATTGAGCAACATTGTGTAGGCCACAAATTTATCGTTGTCCGAAGCCTCTTTGTCTTCCAAAATTTTAGCCAATTTCTCTAAGTGCGAAGCACGAAGATAAAACGACACATCGGCAAAAGCCTCCTTCGATAGAAACTCCAATCCCTTGGGGTCGATGGTCAGTATCTTGCGACCACAACAATCAATAGTCTTAACGTAGTCTTTGGTCAACAAACGATACTCTGTTGTCTCGGGGGTAGCCATCTCAAATGGCTCTTGATATTTGAACATGTTTTTACTGTTTTTTGAATAACATAACTAAAAAGCAACACAAATTTAATCTTTTTTTCCGAGAAAATAGATATATTTACATCTTTAATTACAAGAAAACTAGTCATGGTCAGCACAATTATAGTAGCAGCAGGCAGCGGACGCCGTATGGGAGCCGCTGTGCCAAAACAATTTATCGAAATAGAGGGAGAGGTGATTTTGATGCGTGTTATCAAAAATTTTGACTATCTTAGTGGCGAAATAATAGTGGTTTTGCCCCAAGATTGCATGGCCACATGGGGCGAATTATGCCGCGCGCACAACTTCACCACGCCACACAAGGTGGTCGCCGGCGGAGCAGAACGGATCGATTCGGTCAAGGCAGGCTTGGGGGCTATAAGCCACAAAAGTGAATTGGTGTTGGTGCAAGATGGCGTACGCCCTTTCGCCACACGCTCGTTGATAGACCGCATTATATTGGCAGCCGAGGAACATGGAACGGCGATCCCCGCGCTAGCGCTGACGGACTCGATACGCTCGCGCACGGCTGGCGCGCTCGAAAGAAAAGAACTCGTAGCCGTACAAACACCGCAGGCCTTCCGAACCGACATTATACTCGATGCGTATGCCAAAATAGACCGATCCACTTGCGCCACCGACGATGCAAGCGTTGTCGAAACAGCAGGCTACCCCATTTTTTTAGTAGAATCAACAAAAGAAAATATCAAAATAACAACTCCTTTGGACTTAAAAATCGCAAAACTATTATGGTAAATATTCTCAATCAACAAAACACTATTTTGTGTCGTTTCATGGCCGAATTACGCGACCAAGACATTCAAAAAGACGCACTGCGTTTTCGTTTCAACATGGAGCGTTTGGGTCAAGTGATGGCCTATGAAGTGTCAAAAAAACTATCTTACACAAAACGCGACGTGGTCACGCCTCTTGGTCAGTCGCCAACAATGTTGCCCGAGGAGCAAATTGTGTTGGCCACTATTTTGCGGGCAGGGGTGCCGATGATGAATGGTTTTCTCAATTTTTTCGATCATGCCGAAGTTGCTTTTGTGAGTGCTCGTCGTCGCTATCGCAAGAACGGTCAGATGGAAATTACGATGCAGCAGATCACCACACCTTCTTTGGAGAACAAGGTGTTGATTCTTATTGATCCGATGTTGGCCACTGGTGTGTCGAGTGAGATGGCTTATCGTGCTTTGATAGAGCAGGGCGGGATGCCGATTCACACTCACATTTGCGCTGCCATCAGTTCCACCGATGGTATTGAATACATGGAGAGTCATTTGCGTGCGACGGACGTTACTTTGTGGAGTGTTGAGGTTGATTCCGACATGACTGTTAAGAGTTACATTGTGCCTGGCATTGGTGATGCTGGTGATTTGTCGTATGGCGAGAAGTTGTGAGGTGGCTGTGTGTTGTTATTAATTAGCGGTGATATTTTGGTGTTTTGGTATTTTGGTATTGTGGTTACAAAGAGTTATGTAGGGACATGACCTCCGGAGCCGATTAAGAAAAGCGAAGTTTCCAAGAGCTGGTTAAGAAAGCCACGGAATCACTCTGAGCCGGTTAAGAAAAACGAAGTTTCCAAGAG
>JAVWYC010000051.1:0-10678 GCA_036661755.1 Mucinivorans sp.
TGACTTTTGAAAAAGTCACCCAAAACTTTTCTTGAAAAACTTCGTTTTTCTTAACTGCTCTTGGAAACTTCGTTTTTCTTAACTGCTCTTGAAAACGTCACTTCTCTTAACCGGTCATAGAATGACCCTTAACGCCCACAATTCCTAAGCCATATAATAAAAAAAAACGAGCCGCAATAAGCAACTCGTCCACTCGTCTCCACTAAATACTTGTGTCGAAAAATAATCGGCACTCGCAAATAAAATATTAATCCAATCGAGCCAATAAATTTAATATATTATGCTCAATGCGATCCTCCAAATTCTCGTCCGGCGACTTGACAAAACTACTCCCCGTGATACGCTCGTAAAGCTCAATGTAACGCTCGGAAATTGACTCCACAATAGCATTGGTCATTTCGGGAACCATCTGCCCCTGCTTGCCTTGGAAACCATTGTCCATCAACCATTCACGCACAAATTCCTTAGACAGTTGGCGCTGATCTTCACCCTTGTCGAAGCGCTCTTGGTAGCCTTCTGAGTAGAAATAACGCGAAGAATCGGGCGTGTGAATTTCGTCGATCAAGTAAATCTTCCCGTTCAACTTGCCAAATTCGTATTTTGTGTCCACCAGAATCAAGCCCTCGGCCGCTGCCATCTGAGTGCCTCGCTCGAAAAGAGCGAGCGAGTAACGCTCTAATTGGAGGTAATCTTCCTCGCTCACAATGCCGCGACGAAGGATCTCTTCGCGTGAAATATTTTCGTCATGTGCTCCGATTTCGGCCTTGGTCGACGGGGTGAGAATTGGCCCCTGAGCGAAACGTTCGTGTTCGCGCATCCCGGGGGCAAGCTTGACGCCGCAAATTTCGCGCACCCCACTTTTATAGTCACGATAGGCCGAGCCGGTCAGATAGCCGCGAACGATCATTTCGACCGCAAAAGGTTCGCACCGATGGCCAACGGTCACCATTGGATCGGGGCTGGCGATCTTCCAATTAGGGCAAATATCGGCCGTAGCGTCCAGGAATTTAGAGGCTATCTGGTTGAGTACCTGGCCTTTGTAGGGGATGCCGCGAGGCAACACCACATCGAAGGCCGAAATGCGATCGGTGACCACCATTGCCAATTTGTCGGAACCGATAGAGTAGACATCACGCACTTTACCCAAATAAAAGTTGGTCTGATTGGGCAGTGTGAAATTTGTTTTGGTTAACGCTTTCATATTTTTTAACTTATTTTTTATAACTGCATATAAAATGGGTTCTGTTTTCCGAGTGACTTTTGGTTAATTTTCCGGGTGAAACTTCCGAAAAATCGAAACGATATTTTTTTTGTGATCGGCTTTTTAGAACACTTTTTTGGCGCGTGCCATTTCGCGTTGCGATTCTTGTTCTTTAATATTTTCGCGTTTGTCGTGATTTTTGCGTCCACGTCCGAGCCCGATCAATATTTTGGCCAGTCCTTTTTCGTTGATAAAGAGCCGCAAGCCCACCACCGTATTGCCTTTGTCTTGCATAGCGCGAAAGATTTTGCGCAGCTCTTTTTTGTTGAGCAGCAATTTGCGGTCGCGTCGCGGTTCGTGGTTGTTGTATGTCCCCCAGTGGTACTGAGAAATATTCATGCCGCGGATAAAGAGTTCGCCGCCTGTTTCGTAGCAAAAGCAATCCACGAGCGAGGCTTTGCCCGTGCGCAGCGAGCAAATTTCGGTGCCTTGCAAGACAATACCGGCCACCCACGTGTCTTCGATTTGGTAGTCGAAGCGTGCTTTTCGGTTTTTAATCTCTATGTGTGAGGCTGTTTTCACTGTTTTTTTGCTGAAAGAGGGGTGTGTTAGTTTGTTTTGAACTTAAACTTTTCGGCAGCGAGTTGCTGGTTGGCCTCAACGATTTTATTTTTCATCGATTCTTTGAATTTGACGATTTTTTCTTGTACATCTTTTTCGCCGGTGCCGATAATTTGGGTAGCTAAGATGGCCGCATTTTTCGCACCGTCGAGCGCCACTGTTGCCACGGGGATCCCTGACGGCATTTGGAGCATCGAGAGGATAGAGTCCCAACCGTCGATCGAGTTACTGGATTTGATGGGCACTCCCACCACCGGCAGCGGGGTGAGGGCGGCAACCACACCCGGCAAATGCGCTGCACCACCAGCGGCCGCGATGATCACCTTCACCCCACGCGTGTGAGCCGAACGTGCAAAATCGAGCACCATATCGGGTGTACGGTGAGCCGAGAGGGCATTTAGTTCAAATGGGATTTCCATTTCGTCGAGAAAATTACATGCAGCGCTAACTACTTTCAAATCAGAAGTAGAGCCCATAATAATTGAAACTTTTGGTTGCATTACAATAAGTTTTTATTAATTTTGCCACAAAGGTACGTAAAATTATGAAGATTCATGACATCGATTTTGAGCCCTATTTGTCTGCCGATTCAATAGATGAATCGATAGGGCGACTAGCCGAAAAGATCAATCGAGATTACGCAGACGCTCGCGAGCCGATTCTGCTGCTTATCACACTATCCGGGGCTATGATTTTCGCCAGTCGGTTGGTGCTCCAATTGAAGGTGCCCGTTGAGCTCGCTTTTGTGAAGTGTTCGTCATACGGATCGAAGAGAGTCTCTTCGGGGCGGATTGCTTTTCAGGTGGAGCCCACTGCTTCTTTGCTGGGGCGTGATGTGTTGGTGGTGGAAGACATAGTAGACACGGGCAACACTTGGGTGGCTCTGCACACCTATATCGAAAAGCAGGGTGCGCTCTCTATTCGTATCGCCACCATGTTGCTCAAAAAAGAGATATACAACAAACCCCTGCCGATAGACTACACGGCGATCGAGGTCTCTAACGATTTTTTGGTAGGTTATGGTTTGGACTACAATCTTTTGGGGCGTAATATTAACGGGATTTATAAAGCAAGACAAGAGTAAGTGAACCAGATTACAAAAAAAGGGTCTCTGCCTTTGGTGGAGGATTTCTACACCCTGCAGGGCGAGGGTCGTCACGCAGGCCGTGCCGCATATTTCATTCGTCTGGGCGGGTGCGATGTGGGGTGCAGTTGGTGTGACGCCAAAACGACATGGAAGGCCGATAATTTTCCGCAGACTGCGGTGGCCGAAATTGTGGGTCGAGCTACCTCTTATCCCGCGGGTCAGATTGTGATCACGGGGGGCGAGCCGACGCTCTATGATTTGGTGGAGCTCACCACGGCTCTGCACGAAAAAGGGTTAGAGATTTTTCTCGAAACGTCGGGTACCAACCCCATCAGAGGGGCTATGGATTGGATATGCCTTTCGCCCAAGAAGCAAGATCCGCCGTTGCGCGATAATTTGACTCGCGCCAATGAGTTGAAGGTCATCATAGAGAGCGAGCAGGATATAGCTTGGGCCGAGCAGTGCGCCCAAAAAGTGAGCCGCCATTGTTTGCTCTATTTGCAGCCTGAATGGTCGCGTCGAGCGGCTCTCACGCCCGTGATCATTGACTATATCAAGGCTCACCCCGAGTGGCGAATATCGCTCCAAACGCATAAATACATGAACATTCCATAAAAAAAGGCGAAACGATGAGCAATCAAATGATACTCGAAACAAGGAACATTATCAAGGACTACTCTTCGCACCGCGCGTTAGACAATGTGTCGATAGCCATTGAGCGTGGTTCTATCTATGGTTTGTTGGGCCCCAATGGCGCCGGCAAAACGACGCTGATCCGCATTATCAACCAAATTACAGCGCCCGACAGTGGCGAATTGCTGTTCGATGGTCGAGCGATGATCCCGTCCGACGTGTCGCGCATTGGGTATTTGCCCGAAGAGCGCGGACTATATAAAAAAATGAAAGTCGGCGAACAGGCGCTCTACCTATCGCGTCTGAAAGGTTTGTCGCGAGCCGACGCCTACACTTCGCTCAGAAAGTGGTTCACGCGCTTCGAGATTCAAGGCTGGTGGGACAAGAAAGTGGAGGAGCTCAGCAAGGGTATGGCGCAAAAAGTGCAATTCATTGTCACTGTGATCCATAACCCGGAGTTATTGATCTTCGACGAGCCTTTTTCGGGTTTCGACCCCATCAATGTCGAATTGCTCAAAAACGAGATACTCGAACGCGCACGCCAAGGGGCGACGGTCATTTTTTCGACCCACAACATGGCTTCGGTCGAAGAGCTTTGCGACCATATAACGCTCATCAACAAGAGCCATAACATATTGAGCGGCGAACTGTCGGCCATTCGTCATGCCCATGGCGACAACACTTTTTCGGTCACCTTTGCCCATGGTGATGGCCATGATTTGGCCTTGGCTCTCCACAACTTGGGGCAGGTCACAACGCTGAGCGACAAGGCGCTCGAAGTGACGCTCTTTGACATAGCGAATCAACGTGAATTGATCCGCGCGATAGCCGATAGGGTGACCATCGAATCTTTCGAGCGTAAAATTCCATCGATGAACGAAATATTTATTAAAAAAGTAACAGACAATGGGTAAGATAGGAATAATCATTGAACGCGAATTTATGCAGCGAGTGCGTAAACGCAGCTTCTTGGTGGTGACTTTTCTCACTCCGCTGGCCATGGTGGCGCTTATATTGGTGCCGATGCTCATTGCTCGGTATGGCGGCGAAAGCCAAAAGCGCGAAATTGTGGTCATCGACTCTTCGCAGGTGGTGGGTCGAGGGCTAGTGAACACCGATAATATCATTTTTTTGCTCGATTCCACAGCCCGCATGCCGATAGAAAAGGCACTCGCCGGGCACCCTAATGCTTCGGGCGTGTTGGAGGTTGGAGCCGACATTGTTGGCAACCCTACGGCGCTCAAACTCTACACCTATCAAAGTTCGACCCTGGGGCTCGAAAGCCAGATCAAGGGTCAAGTATCGCGCCTTGTCACCGCTCGTCGCATCGCGCTCAGTGGTGTGGTGGGGCTCGATTCGCTCATCACGGCCGTTGAGGCGCATGCCGATCTGAAAACTTTCCAGATCAACGAACCCGGCACCGATCAATCATCGGATCAGGTATCAGAAAAATCGTCGGCCGTGGCCATGGTGGTGGCCTATGGGGCTAGTTTTTTGATCTATATGTTTGTGCTGGTCTATGGCATGATGGTGCTCCAAGGGGTGGTCGAAGAAAAATCGAGCCGCATAATCGAAGTGATCGTCTCGTCGGTGCGTCCCTTTGAACTGATGATGGGTAAGATCTTGGGTATCGCTTCGGTGGCTTTGCTCCAATTCTTTCTGTGGATCGTCATTGGCTTGGGTGTCTTGATGCTCTTGCCCTCGATCGATCCGCAAATAGCCGCCTCGATGGCCGCACCCGATATGGCAGCCGTGGCTGCTTCGGGCGGGAGTTCGTGGTTGGCTATGTTGTTCGACCCTTGGTTTTTGGTCAAGGTGATCGGAGGTTTTGTTATTTTCTTTGTGGGGGGTTACCTGCTCTATGCCTCGATGTTTGCCGCCGTTGGCTCGGCCGTCGACAACATAGCCGACACTCAACAACTGCAAATGCCTATCACCATGCCTCTTATCATTTCGATCATCATCATGATTTCGGTGATGAAAGATCCATACTCGGGCGTGGCTTTTTGGTTTTCGATCATACCATTCACCTCGCCCATCATTATGATGGCGCGCATACCATATGGTGTGCCGCTGTGGGAATTTGTACTTTCGGTGGTGTTGCTCTATGGCACTTTTGTGGCCATGACAGCTCTGGCGGCCAAGATATATAGGGTGGGTATTTTTATGTATGGCAAAAAACCATCTTTGAGAGAGGTGATCCGTTGGACACGCCATAAGAGTTGATAGACGTTGGATTTCAAACTACATAGCGACTTTGCCCCCACGGGCGATCAACCACAAGCGATCGCCCAATTGGTGAGCGAGATCCAAAGCGGATCGCGCCACAATGTCTTGCTTGGTGTGACAGGTTCGGGCAAGACTTTCACCATGGCCAATGTCATTCAAACGCTCAATCGTCCGACACTGATTTTGAGCCACAACAAAACACTGGCCGCGCAATTGTATGGCGAGATGAAGGGTTTTTTCCCCGACAACGCGGTCGAATATTTTGTCTCCTACTACGACTACTATCAACCCGAGGCCTATCTGCCAACGAGCGACGTCTATATCGAAAAAGATTTGGCAATCAACGAAGAGATAGAAAAAATGCGCCTTTCGACCTCGTCCACTCTGCTGGGTGGGCGACGCGATGTGGTGGTGGTGAGCTCGGTGAGTTGCCTCTACGGAATCGGCAACCCCGAAGATTTCCATAGCAATACCATCGAATTAAAACGAGGCGAGAAATATCCACAACGCAAGATACTCTATCAACTCATCAATTCGCTCTATTCGCGTTCGGATCTTGATTTTCGGCGCAGCACTTTCCGCGTGAGTGGCGATACGATCGACGTCTTTGTGGCCTATGGCGACACAGCCTATCGGATTGTGCAGTGGGGCGACACGATCGAACAGCTGCTCACGATAGACCCGGTGACGGGCGCGCGAATCGAGGAGCTAGACACGGTGACCATCCACCCGGCCAATATCTTTGTCACCACCAAAGAACGCTCCATGGGCGCTGTCAAAGAGATTCAACACGACTTGATGGATCAGATCCGATATTTCGAGGAGCGAGGTCAGGGCGACTACGCTCGGCGATTGAAAGGACGAGTGGAATATGATCTGGAAATGATCAAAGAGATCGGCTACTGTTCGGGGATCGAGAATTATTCGCGCTATTTTGATGGTCGGGCGGCGGGCACTCGTCCGTTCTGCCTGCTCGACTATTTTGCCGACGATTATCTTCTGATTATCGACGAAAGTCACGTCACCCTGCCTCAGGTCAAGGCGATGTATGGCGGCGATGCGGCTCGTAAGACTAATTTGGTGGAGTATGGTTTTCGTCTGCCGGCGGCTCGCGACAATCGCCCCTTGACTTTCGAGGAGTTCACCGCCTTGCAACCCCAAACCATCTACGTGAGCGCCACACCGGCCGACTATGAATTAACCAAGGCCGAGGGGGTGGTGGTGGAGCAAATCATACGGCCAACAGGTCTACTGGATCCCGTGATTCAGGTGCGCCCCACAACGGGCCAGATCGACGACTTGATAGTGGAGATCGAAGCGCGTGCCACGAAAGACCAACGAGTGTTGGTCACCACAATCACCAAACGAATGGCCGAAGAGTTGTCGAAATATCTGGACAAACGCGGCATCAGAACACGCTACATTCACTCGGACATTGACACGATGGAGCGGATCGAAATTATGGACGATTTGCGCGAGGGTCGTTTCGATGTTTTGGTTGGCGTGAACCTTCTGCGCGAGGGGTTGGATCTGCCCGAGGTGTCGTTGGTGGCCATTATGGACGCAGACAAGGAGGGCTTTTTGCGCAACGCGCGCGCCTTGACCCAAACGGCAGGTCGCGCGGCTCGCCATCTGGATGGTCAAGTGATAATGTATGCCGACCGACATACCCCCTCCATGTTGCAGACCATCGGCGAGAGCAATCGTCGCCGCGAGAAGCAACACAACTACAATATCGAGCATGGCATTACCCCAACCTCCACCACTCGCGAGCGTCGCAACACGATGAATCGCGACACTTATTCCGACATCACAATGGCCGTCGCCGACCCCGTTGTCCTAGCCATGAGCCCCACCGAGCGCGCTGCGGCAATCGAACAAGCGCGCGAGCAGATGGAGGCCGCGGCGCGCGAGCTTGATTTTGTGACAGCCGCTCGCCATCGCGACTATATGTATTACTTGCAAGGCAAGGGCAAATGATAAAACTAACCACGGCGGTGGAGATCCAGCCACTCGATCTATCGATCCAAAACCATAGCCAAGGACTATTCATCGGCTCGTGCTTTGCTCAGGAATTGGGCGCACGCTTGGCGATGGGCGAAATGCCGGTGGAGGTCAACCCACAAGGAGTGCTCTACAATCCACTCTCGGTGGCTCGCGGAGTGGAACTCTTCAAAAATGGGGCAAACTTCACGCCCAACGACCTTACCCAACGCGACCAATTATGGCACTCGTGGGCTCACCACAGTACATTTTCGGCACCAACCCCCCAAGAGGCGCTCGCCAAAATCAATCGCCCGGCGAGCCCAACAAAACTCGACTATATAGTGATCACACTCGGCTCGGCTTTCGTCTATTTCCGAGGCGAGCAGGTGGTGGCTAATTGTCATAAATTTCCGGAAGCGGAGTTTACACGTCGAAAAATCTCGGTTCAAGAGACGATCGACGCATTGAAACAAGTGCGCACGCTCTATACAGATGCCTATATCGTGCTCACGGTGAGCCCCATACGCCATTTGCGTGATGGGCTGATGGCCAATTCGCTCAGCAAGGCCACGCTGCGTGTGGCATGCAGCGAATTTTGCGGCTCCGATCCGCACAGCGGCTATTTCCCGTCATACGAAATCATGATGGACGAATTGCGCGACTATCGCTTCTATGCTCCCGATATGCTCCACCCCTCGCCCTTGGCTGTTGATATTATTTTCGAGAGTTTTGCCCAAGCGTGTATTTCGCCACAGAGCCGGCTGTTAATCAAAGATGGCCTTAGCCGCTCGCGCGCCCAAGGCCATCGTCAGCTTAGCCGATAAAACTCTTACATTTTGTTCAGCTCCACACGGGCGCGATCTACCATCACGCTCGGATCGATATTTTTCTCTAACTTAGCCAAATCAAATTCGGCAAGCAATTTGTCTAATCGAGCCAACGATCGTATATCTTTTTTTGCCTCAAATTCGGCACGCAAAATACGAATCTTCTCGAACACCTCGACCCCGTCGATCATCTTTTCCCAACGAATCGAACTGCGCCCACCCGGGTAGATCATATAGCAATCACCAGACTGAAAGGCGCGGAAACGAGCATCGAGCAACGGCTCTTTGGTGTAGGAGTTAAACGCCCAACGCAAGTAACCATCATAGTTTTTGGCGGCTGCAAACCAACCAATCCACTCGATCTGAGCCGCTGGCGAATAGGTGAACAGGTTAGGGAATTTTTGTGCGCAACAAGTATAGAATGTCGAAATCTGCCCTTTGGCTCGGCGCTTGGCCAATACTTCGGGCGTGAAAAGGTTGTCCGAGGCCATCGAATAGTCATATAATTCGGCTTCGATTTCGGGGTGATTGCCCCCGGCGAGCGACACTTTGAATGCCGGGTCGGCCGCTTTGATAATGGCGAAGGCGTCCATCATTGCCTTCGTGTCGCGTTCGTCCATCGAGATCACCGCACGATCAAACCACCCTCGCTCGCGCAGGTGAGCCGATAGCGATTTGAGCAGCGCCGTCCATACTTCGGCATACGCCTTGTCGGATGTTGCCGCGCGTAGGGTTTGCATCGAATTGGTCACTTGGTCGTAATATTTGAACGACATATTCCACGGAATCATTGTGTAGCAAGCGATTTGCCCATCGAAACCCAAACTCTGCATATACTCTACCCAGCGATCGAAAGTGGTGAAGTCAAACGCCCAAGTTCCGTCGCCGCGGCGAATCCACGACACCATAGACTCAAAATAATCTTCCGTTTGCCCACCCCAAGGTTTGTGCATGATGGAGGTTGTGATCACCTTTTGTCCGGCCGCGCGCAGCAACTCTAACCCCGGGCGCATGGCCGCAAAATGTTCGTCAGAAAAAGGTACGACGCCTTGGTAACGTGCTTCGGCATAAGGGTTTTGCCACATATCGAGGTGGAATGCCCACTCTTTGACATCGGGCAAGGCGCGATCCAAGACATGAATGGTGAGGGTCAGCGTGGCGATCACTTGCTCGCCGTTTTTGATGGTGAGCGATCCTTTGTAGTCGCCTTGTGTAGCGGTTTGTGGCACTTGGACTTTCACCCACAAAGGTCGTGTGGTATGCGCTTCGATTTTGAGCGATTTGGCCAGATGGTCGATTGGGTCGGCCACAAGCGAGGAGTCCCATTTGGCGATTTTTTCGCGATAGCCGCACGTGAAGAAATTATCTTGCATCACATAGCGCACAAAGGCGGCCGAGCCTTTTATGGTATCTTGGGCATTTTTGGTAGACACGAGTGGCGAGAGTTCAAAGTTCAGCTCGTCGATCGTTGTGGCGCTCCACACCACGGCTTGCGCGCCAAGTTGTTCGCCTCGCCATGCGGTCAGTGATTGGCCGAGCGCGGCGCGTGTAATGGCGGGTGCTGCATTTTTGTCGTATCGCACATCGGAGCTGCCCCATGAGGCTTGTGTGCCTTTGACTTTGGCCCATGAGGCAAGCGCGGCGCTGTCGGCCACTTTTGGGTCGGGGAGTTCGGTGTAGTTGTTTTTGGGAAATTGGACATTTCCTGTTGGTGTACCCCATTGTGAGGTTTGCGCCATTGTTGAGTAGCAGGCGAATGTTGCCAGGGTGAAAATTATGAGTTTTCTCATCATCATGTAATTAGTTTTAGTAATAGCGGATAAGCAAAAGTAGCAATTTTTGGATAGAAAGCAATAGGTGCGGTCAAAAAAAAGGTTAGCTTTGATCGATCAAGGTAGTTTTGTTTGGTGCGCGCAGCCCGAGCTGTGCGAGCTTTTAATTTATACTATCTTTTAGTTTGCTCTATCTTGGCTCTATTTCTTTACTATCTTTTTAGTTCGCTCTATTTCTTTACTATCTTTTTAGTTTGTTCTATCCCGGGGGTGTTGTGCACCCCGCCGGACCCCCTGCACATACTTTCTTTTTGGAAAGAAA
>JAVWYC010000052.1:0-10625 GCA_036661755.1 Mucinivorans sp.
GTTTTTCTTAACCGGCTCTTGAAAGCTTCGTTTTTCTGAACCGGCTTCGAGTGATTCTGTTCTTTTCTTAACCAACTCTTAAAAGCTTCGTTTTTCTTAACCGGCGCCTATGTGTTTTTTGTAAATGTCACTTATAATCCTTTGATCTACCAAACTACTCAACAAAAAAAACACCCCCTACCCCCTACTGCCACATGCTCGCAAACCAGCTACAACAGACGGAGTGAAACCACGATCCTCCATCGCGTTCAAACCAGCAATCGTAATGCCGCCCGCCGTGGTCACTCGATCAACCTCAACCTCAGTATGTGTGTCCGGATTGTTTGTTATTATAGTTGCCGCACCGCGCAACGTCTGAGCTACAATCTGCTGCGCCAACACAGGATGCAAACCCAGCTGAACCGCCCCCTCAATCGAAGCACGCATATATCGCATCGCAAAAGCAATACCACACGAACCCAAGGCCGTGGCCACCTCCATCAACGACTCCTCAATGTTGATCACCAAACCAAGCCTGGAAAATAACCCCTCAACCATCGCCTGCTGCTCAATAGTCGCACGATCTGAACACAAAAAAGTAACACTCTCACCCTCGGCAGATGCAGTGTTGGGTATCGCACGAAAAATAGCATTCGGAAAATATGCACCCAAAGAACCAATCGTCAGCCCACCAACCACCGACACCACTATCGTCTGGTCGACAAAAGGCTTGATAAAACGTATAATGTGATCCATCATGCGCGGTTTGACAGCCACAATCACCACATCAGCCCCCTGACAAGCCTCCTTGGGATCGCTCGTCGAACGGCACCCCTGAGCCGCAAAAACAGTGTCCATAGTCGCTGGCGCAAATTTGGCGATCGTAAGATCCGAAGCCACAAAACCAGGCGAACGCAACAATCCTCGCGCGATAGCACCACCCATATTACCCGCACCTATGATAGTTATTTTCATGATAATTTTATGATTTTTAGGTGATTCCCCCGGAAACCACCGTTATAGTGAATAGTCAAAAACAGATGGCACTTAGAGCCATACTCCGTGATGAAACTCCTCGATCCGACTAACCCCGGCCGCCAACAAACGCTCGCGAGCTTCGCTCAGACCAACGGCGATACGTTCGGTGCGATGGGCGTCTGAATTGACAACAACGGCAATCCCCAACTGAGCCAAACGATGGAAATATCGCTCGTCAGGGAAGAAAACGCCTTTCACCGGCCACGCCTTAGTGTTGATCTCCAAACGCACCGAACGATCGGCACACAGTGTCAAAAAATCCTCCACCAGATCCTTGTACCATTGCTTTTCCATAATATGGCCACTGAGCACACTGGCATTCATCGATATTTTGTCGGCATGCCCCACAAAGTCAAAACCGCCAGCCTCCACCATGGCGTGTTTGGCTCTGTAATAAGCTCGCACCACACGTTCGAGGGAACCTGCAAAATGGTAATCCACAGCTCGTTGAAAGACATCGCTCGGGCAGTCTATATCCACAAACGAGCCATCACGCTCCGAGCGCACAAAATGCACCGATCCGATCCGATAATCGAGCGCCAAGTTTTGGAAGTATGGAGTCGAAGCGTTGTAGGTTTCGTCTAAATAATCGATTTCCATGCCTGCCACCAATTCGATTTGCGAACCATACTTGGCGCTCAAAGTTCTAATTTGCGCGATATACTCCTCCACCCGATCCCGGGCAATAACCCACGGAGCATCGAAGGGCAGAGGCGAATGGGCGCTCACACCATAGGCAGAAAAGCGGCACGCGATAGCCTGTTTGACAAAATCCTCGATCGGAGCCTTGCCATCACAAAACAAAGAGTGCGAATGATAATTTGTCAGCCCCTGCATTAAATGCAATTAAAAGCACCCCACACACTAACGGCCCCCATAAAAAGCACCATAATGACAAAAAACAGAGCATAGAGCGACGAGAGCACCGTGCCGATAATGCACAGCGTACGGCCGGCGGTGAGCATATTGTAACCGCCCCAAACTGTTGGGTTGTCGCGATAGATGCGTGCACCAGCGCCCGAAATGGCGAGACCGATAATGGCTAGCACCAGCCCTACAAAGAAGAAAGTAAATAAAATCGAGCAGATGCCTAGCACCAAGGTCGAAACTGCGTTTGGCAGCATTGGTTTTTGTTCCATTTCTTTTTTATTAATTAATTTTCGTTCCTATTTTTTTTGAGCCAAACGTGGCTTTTATGTTCTAGAATAACAAGCTATTTTCGTCTTTGAAGTAGTCTGGCGTAACGCTTGGCACGTCGGTTCGATCGCTCCATGTACCAGCTTCGAGGAGCTCTTTTTTGATTATTTCGAGTTGCACACTAATGGCATATGTAGGCAAATAATATGCCTGACACAGCGCACGTATCGAAGCGCGCGCGGTGCGCGAACAAATTTCGCGTGCACTTTTGGGGCGCAATTTGTCTTGCCACGAGAAGCCCTCCAAAAAGCGAGATTGCGAGGCCGGAATTTTTTCGATCGGATAAATCACGCCATCACCCGCTCCGCCCCAAATCATGCGCGTCGGCTCACGTTTGACAAAGATAATATTGAGCTCGGCACACGAAATGGCGGCCAAAGTTTCTAGCCGTCCCTTTTCGTCCTTGTAGTAGAGATTGAGCACGTTGCCCGTCAGAAGCGCATTATGCAGCTCATTATCAGTGAAATACGTGCGCAGTCGTTTGCCGCTTGCTTGATTAAAGGCTAGTGTATCATTGGGCTTGACCTGTTGAGTGATGAAAGGTTCACCGGTGAAATCGGCCCAATCGAGCTCTTCGTTGTGGCTATAAATATCGATTTGGGTGGCTGTGATTTGATTATTTTCGTTCCACAGAATGGGTTTGATATACATCGTGGCCATCGAATCGACCGAATAACTGACCATCGAGTCACAAACAGCTTGATAGCCTTTTTGCCACACTTTCACTTTGTGGTATGCTCTTATAATTCGCTCTTTTTCAACGGTATCCGGCACTTGAATGTCTTTTATGACCATCGTGTCGCGCACGGTGAAAGTGGTGTCAACACGAAACTCCGGAATTTTGATCACGCGAGGGGCTTTATCTTGCACACTATCAGCATGATGCGCCACGCTATCGGGCATAGATTTAGCCAGAAGTGCCTGCTGGGCCTTGGTCAGCTTCACCGTGTCGAAGGTCATCGTGGTGTCTTTGGTTGGCACTGTGTCGCGCTTGGCGATCATACGCTGCACCCCCTCTTTGCTTTTGCCGGGGGCGTAGGTGAAGAGCATAATCGAATCGGCACGCATATAACTGGTGTCGATTTTTTCGGGCGGCAGACGAACCCCCAAACTGTCGTAACGTGCTGTGGTGTCGGGTCTTTGCCAACCACGCACCGAAGGGGTGATGGTCATCGTGGCACGAACGATACTATCGTCATAAAAGCCCCAATCGCCAAACATGAGTGTGCAATTCACCGTGTCTAATATTTGTGCATTACTGAGCATATAAGCCTGCCGTAACTTGGTGTTGTAGCGCATAGTGTCGGCCCACAGCTCTCTGTCGGGGGTCATCGCATAGGCGTCGCGCGTGAAAACATAGGTTGAATCCTTGGCATAGTAATCACCCCAATCGGCACGCAAAAAATCACGATCATGATCCCAGATATAGGTGCGCGCCAAGAAAGTAGCCTGCTCGGCGTCGAGGTTGTAGCTCAATGAATCGGTGCGAATTTGGTAGGTGTCGCTTCGCAAGGCAACACTATCGAGGAATTTCACGATATTGGTCTGCGAATTATATTCGCCGCGCACCGATTCCATCAGATTTTTACGTTGAGTGACCACCCCGCCGCCCGAAAAAATGCCAATCTGGCTCTTTGTGTTGAACGACAAATTATAGGTATAGAGTGTCACATCGCCCCGACTCATTTTGATTAGCGGAGCATAGACATCGGCCACCGCCGTACGTCCGTCATAATATACTCTGTCGCCATAAATATAGGCCGAATCTTGCGAAATAAGCACCTTGCCGAAAAACTCCATACGATTTTCATCATACCTAAGCGCCGAATCACACTGAATAATGGCTCCATTATGATGAAAAATCACATTACCCACCAAACGAATAATATTATCGCCACGGTTGAGCATCACATCAGCTTTATAGTCCACCAAGGCGGCCTCTTTCTGAGCCTGGGTCTGCTCTTTTTTGGGTGGATCGGGAACTCGCTTTTCGCGCGGCGGTTGAGCCCAAGCCAGCAACACAATGCCCAAGAAAAGTGCTGCTGCGACAAGATAATTGCGCATTATTTTTTCTTGCTCTCGAACACTTTGTGTTCAAATTTATAGCCCGCAAAGGCAGGTGTGATCTCAATATACATTGCTTTGATTGTCGCATCAAGCCAACGATTAAAATCTTTGCTCTGTTTTTCGTGCAAGGCAAAACTTTCCAATATATCGTAATCTTGATTGATATTGGCATTATGGGCTGGGATTATTTCGTCCATGCGCACAATTTGCCGAACAATGTTTCCTTTGTTGTCCACCGACTCATAGGGGGCCGATATTTCGCCGACACTCATAGTGCGAATTTCGCGCGAGTCGAATGGCGCCAATTCATCAGGCATATATCGCGACGAAGCCAAACGGATATCGCCCGTATTATTAAATTGAGCAACGTTGAATGATTTGCCACCATTTTCTTTGCTATTCACATCGTCTGAATAGCGAAAAGCCGCCTTTGCAAAATCGATTTTTTTGTTGCGTATTTCGTTGGCCAGACTATCTAATTCCGTCACCACTCGCTCGCTCTCTTCGACCGTAAATTCCGGTTTAAGCAATATGTGACGCACGTGCGCCAAACCATCTTTGTAGGAAATCAGCTCAATAATGTGGAGCCCATATTCGGTTTCCACTATTTCCGACACTTGACCGGGCTTTAGCTCCTCGATGGCAGCGGCAAAAGGCCCCACAAAGGAATGAATATCTTGCGGGCCCATCTCGCCACCTTGAACGGCCGAGCCATCCATCGAATACAGACGCGCAAGGACGGACATTTTTTCGCCCGATAAGATACGACGACGATATTCGAGCAAACGTTCGCGAATGGCGTATTTACGCTCTTCGGTTTGTGGCGGAATTTTCACGATCTTAGAAAACGAGTATTGGATCGGAATTTTCTGCATCGAATCTTCGGGGATTCTTTCTGCAAAGGCGGCCACTTCGTCGTATGTGATTGTGCTACGTTGATAGATTTTGTTACGCATCAACTGTGCCAATTGCATATCTTGCACTTGACGCGAAATAGTCGAGCGGATCTGATAAACCGGTTTGCCTTGTTTGTGTTCCAAGGCTTTGATGCCGCCAGCCATTTTGATCATGCGGTTCATCTCTTGCTCCACCATATCGTCTATCGGGGGCAACTCTTTGTCTACCGAATCCAGCCGCGCACGCTGACTGAGCACGTTTTGGAGCAACAACAATTCAAAAGCCTCTTCTTTGGCCGTTTGGGTCGACAGTGTACCCTCTTGTTTTCGTTGTTCGGTGATGTATAAAGCTTGACGTTCGATGTCCGACAATAAAATTGTGTTATGCCCCACAATAGCGGCCACTTCGTCGGCCAGAACTTTCTCTTGAGCCACCGCCACAGAAGAAAACACCCCACACCAAGCCACCATAATCACACAGGCCACCAATCGTAATGCAAAAGAGAAAAGTCGTTTCATATAATACTTTTTTTTACTTAAATTTAATAACAACCTGCCACTACCCTACTCACCACCATACTTTCCATCCCACCGCTTATTCACCCCTTACCCCGGAGTGATCTGACGCATTTTTTTTATTGATTCGTCTCTATTTTAATAAGGTGTTCCGCTTGTGCTCGGCGATAGAGGCTATCGTCCAAGGTGCGCAACAAATCGCCTCGACGCAGGTTTTTCAGAATTTTGATAATCACCTCTCTTTCACGATCTTCGGGCGAAAGTTCACCCGAGAGCATATATTGATCGATGCGCATCATATAACGCCACTCGTCGTCCGACACGTCATAAAATTTTGATTTCTCGAGGAACTCATCGAAGTTTTTTTGCGGAAAAGGCAAATGTTGCAACACAAGAGCAAAATCGGTCCATTGACTACTAAAATCATCGATACGATAATTGTTTTTCTGACAAATATTCATAAAATCCTCTGTTGTCGACTTTTTGTCGCTACGGAACATCTCTTCCAAACGCTTACTTTGCCGCAAACCGGATGGAATCCTCACCACACAAGCCTTGACAAGTGGGCCCGCCAAACGAAAATTATCACTATTTGCCTTATAATACTCCGAAATTTGAGCATCGGTGATCGTGGTGTCTATATGGGCGGCGATATATTCGTTCTCGAATTTATAGGTCAACAATTGAGCACGATACTCTTTTGTCATGCGCTCCACATCTTTTGCATCTTCGCCTTCGAGCACTTTTTCGGCCTCTTGACGCTTGACTTCGCTACGAATCCATGCCGCCACAAAAGCCTCACGCACCTTCACACTATCCTCCACAGAAAGTGTGCCCGAATATATGTGTTCGAGCGCCGAACTTCGCAACTCAGCATCACCTACCGTGGCCACAAGCTCCGAGCTATCACCACTATAAAGACCAAATGTTCCACAGGCGGCCAGTGCAAAACTCGCCACGCATGAGATCACGTATTTTAGTGTTTTCAACTTATTCGATTGTTTTTATCCACCTCTATTAATGACATGCGACTCCCTATAAAATTGATTTTTCGTTGTTGAACTTCGGATCATAAAACCCTAATCAACAGCAAGCTAACCCCAGCCACACAGGCCAACGTCCGCCTCGAAAAACACAATCTCACCAAAGTCCACCACATATATACGAAGACAAAGATACTACTTTTTTTGAATTTTTCGCACGCCGAGCCACCAAAATAGAAGAACCACTACCCACGAAATCACAATAGCCGCCCAGTAGTGCCCTTGGCTAGAAAAAAGCGTGCCCATCAAGTCGAAATCGCTACCAAAATAAAGCAACTGGATATAAGCCAAACCGTTGTTGAGCATATGAATCACCACCACCGTGGTGAGCGAACCGGTGATATAAAACACACCACCCAAAATCAAACCAGCCATCAATGCCCCTATCATCTGTTGGGGAATTATGTGAACCAAGCCAAACACCAACGCCGAAAGAATCACCCCAACCACAGGGGGCGCATGATGCACCAAACTGCGCTGCAATACACCGCGAAAAATATACTCCTCCAAAATAGGAGCCGCCACCACACCCGTCAATATAACCCACATGCCGGTACCCATCATCTCATAGAGCACGTCGAGCGAACTTTCGGGCATCAGCTTCACTATCGGGTCGATGGCCACCGAACTAACCACAATCAGCAACAAGCCAAGCAACATGAGCGGCAAGTTGATCTTGTCGACCCGCGGAGTAAGCGACGTGATAGAAAGGTGCAACACCCCTTTGAAGGACACCAACAAGGCCACCACCAAACCCATCACCGACACATAAGTCAACAAAACATCGAGCCCGTCGTCTAATGTGCTCACATCAAAAACGGAACTAAAAACACTGCCAACCATAAAGTTGGAAAAAACAAAAATCAAAGAAAAACTAAGCAGAATGAGAATTGTACGTTTCATAGAGTTTAAGTATTTGCATCGTTTGACGCGTGTCGTGGGCGCGTAAAATATTGGCCCCGCGGCCCAAAGCTTCAAATTCCAAAGCCAAAGTCCCGGCCAACGCATCTTCCACCGAAGTGCCTAACGTACGCCATATCATACTCTTACGCGACACACCGACCAACACCTGACACCCAAACAACGATAGACGATCTATTTGGTGAAGCACTTCAAAGTTTTGCGCCAAACTCTTGCCAAAGCCAAAGCCGGGGTCTAAAATTATGTTCCCCACCCCGCTTTTTTGAGCCTGAGCCATGTGTCGGTCAAAAAAACGCAACATATCGTCCATCGTACCATCTTGGCTCATCATCACATAGTCCAAACCCAACGCACCAACCGTTTGATACATATTTTCATCGGCCACTCCCCCCGAAATATCGTTCACCACCACCACGCCAAACTCATCATATATCTTTCTCACCACTTGACTACGAAAAGTGTCGATCGAAATCGGAAAAGTCGGAAATTCAGCCCTCACCACACTCAACGCATTTCTTAGGCGACGATACTCTTCTTGCTCACCAATGTCGGTATATCCGGGGCGCGTGCTCATCGCTCCAATGTCCAAAACCGAAGCTCCGTCTTGGATCGCTTGGCGAGCGAGCGAGAGAATCTCATCCACACTCCCCACGCGCGAGGCCTGCCAAAACGAATCGGGAGTTGCGTTAATTATTGTCCATACTTGATTCTTGTGATCACTCATCGCACCTATATTTTACGAGCCTTGTAACCCATCTCAACCAACAAAGCCACCACCTTGTCGCGCATATCACCCTGTACTATAATTTCACCATCCTTGGCCGACCCACCAACACCACACTTGGTGCGAAGAAGCTTGCCCAAAGACTGCAAATCTTCGTTACTACCCACAAAATCAGCCACCAAAGTCACTTTCTTGCCCGAACGATTGCGCTTATCGAGTGCCACTCGCAAACGCTGCTTACCGATCGGCAAAGTGACCGGCTCCGCTTCACTCTGCTTTTGATATTCAAAATTAGGGTCACTCGAATAGACCATACCCAAACGCTCCTTCCAATCGTTCATCGTGTTTCATGTTTTTTGAGCACAGTGTGTGCCACCGCACCATGTTCTAGTAATTGTATCGGACAATCATAAAGTTCCAACTGCTCCACCGTAATCATATTGCTCGGGTGATAGTGCAAAGTGTGGTTCACACAAGCGATACTCTTCACATACGAGCAAATCGTACCCAAATCGTGCGAAACCATCACAATCGCCAAACGCGTGGTGAGTGATTTTAATATCTCGTAAAACTCACGCTCAAACTTATCGTCAACATAGGTCGTCGGCTCGTCCAAAAGAAGCAACCGCGGATCGCACATCAATGCCCTAGCCAACAAAACACGCTGCAACTCCCCTCCCGAAAGCGAACTGGTGGCCCTCGATCCCAAATGCGACGCACCCATCGAAGTCAACAACTCGTCGGCTCGCAACCTATCACCCCTACTATAACCCTGCCACCAATGCTTAACGCCCTGCAAACCGGTGAGCACCAATTCACGCGCCGACAACGGAAATTGCCGATCCAAACTCGTCATCTGAGGCAAATAACCCACCCTCAGATCATGCCCCACACCATCACAACGCACACTGCCAGCCATTGGCTTGACAAGCCCCAAGATCGTTTTAACAAGCGTCGTCTTGCCGCCACCATTAGGGCCTATAACGCCAATATAGTCGTGCTCATAGATGGTTAAATTGACATGCTCTATGGCCGCAATACCTTGATAACCAGCCGTCAAATCACATATTTCGATCAATTTGTTTGACATACAATCTTTGAAATTTTTATCATGTTAGCCGCCCAATCCTTGGCCATCGGATCGAAAACCACCACCCGGGCACCTATTTCCTTAGCAATCACACGCGCCGAGGTCGACGGATCTTGCCGGCTATAAATAACGGCACGCACCTCATGATCACGCAACGTGTCCACCAAGTCGCGGATCCTA
This sequence comes from Mucinivorans sp., assembly GCA_036661755.1. GTDB lineage: Bacteria > Bacteroidota > Bacteroidia > Bacteroidales > Rikenellaceae > Mucinivorans. The sequence goes on from JAVWYC010000052.1 coordinate 9,652, forward strand.
CGCCCACTCGGCTCTTTGCCATCGACCTCGATCGAGAATTGCGTCAGTCCATATTCGGCCGCAAAATAACCGAGCGAGGGGTGAACGATCGCAAAATATTTGCTCTTCGACCGCTCGACATCGGCTCTAATAGTGCTGTCCACCTGTGATATCACCCGAAAGAGCGAATCGCGTCGCGCAACAATCAATGCGGCACTATCGATCTGTTTATCAATCAAGTGCAAGGCTACAAGGCGTGTGATTTCGCGCATCATTGAAGGTGAGAGCCACACATGCGGATCCACGGCGCCATGATGGTGTTCGCTGTCGGCCTGCGTGTGGGTGGTGGCGCAGCTCGATCGCAAAAATTTATCGGTGGGCAAAGAGTCTGCTAGGCGGACGAACACACCGCGCGATGTTCCGTCGCGCAATCGTTGTTCTATTTGTCGTTCGCTGTCCACCAGTCCGACCGAGAAGATTAATTCTGCGCGAGCCAGATCTTCACTTTGTCGTGCTGTGGGTTCGTATGTTTCGGGGGAAGTACCTGGTGGCACAATGGTTTGCAGCGTAGCATTTTGGCCCATCAAGCCTTCGACCACCCAAGTCAGCGGAGCGATCGAGACGGTGATATAGTGTTGCTTTGCGTTTTGTTTTTGGGTGCATGCAGCCACCATGAGCATCAGGCTTATTATTGGTATAAGGTATGCAACGAGTATTATTTTTTTATTTTTCATGGTAAGCAAAGGTACAAATTTTGTACAAATATTTCGCATTGGTGGATAGATAAAAAAAACTAGCGAATAGTTTTTAACGAATTATAAAGTAACATTCACGGGAGCCTATTCAGAAAAATGCAGTCTTCAAGAGCAGTTAAGAGAAACGAAATCACTCGGAGCCGATTCAGAAAAACGCAGTCTTCAAGAGCAGTTAAGAAAAACGAAGTTTTTCCCAAAAAGTTTTGGGTGACTTTTTCAAAAGTCACGATTCGGCACGGC
>JAVWYC010000053.1:0-10548 GCA_036661755.1 Mucinivorans sp.
ACTGGTTCTTGAAAACTGCGTTTTTCTTAACTGGTTCTTGAAAGCTGCGCTTTTCTGAATCGGCTCCAGGTGATACCGTTTCTTTCTTAACTGCTCTTGAAAGCTCCGCTTTTATAAACCAACCCTACTTCGCGCTGAGCGAAATAATAGGAACAATCATCTCCTCCATCGACACACCACCATGCTGAAACGTGTTCTGGTAATATCGCACAAAATGATTGTAATTATTCGGGTAAACCAAAAAATCACCCCCCGTAGCAAAAATAAAATTAGAAGTCAAATTGCTCTTCGGTAAACCGATCTTCTCGGGATTGTCAATCGAAAAAACCTCCTTGGCCTTGAAACTCAAATTGCGACCGCTCTTATATCTGAGATTTGTCGAAGTCTCGCGATCACCAACCACTCGAATCGGCGCTTCAACTCGCTTTGTACCGTGATCAGAAGTGATAATGAGCGAATTACCCCGGGTAGACAAACGACGAATAAGCTCCAACAATTCGGAATGCTCAAACCACGAACGAGTCAAAGAACGAAACGCCGCCTCGTCATCGGCCAATTCACGGATAATTTCGGTCTCGGTTCGAGCGTGCGAAAGTATGTCCAGAAAATTATAAACAATCACCGACAAATCGGCATTATACACTTTGTCTAAATTTTCGAGCAGACGCTTGCCCGACTCCGGACGAATAAGCTTCTCGAAAAACAACTTTTCGCTCCGACCACACTGAGCCATCAATCGACGCAAAAACTCCTCTTCATGAGCATTCTTGGCTCCTTCGTCCGAATCGTTGAGCCACAGAGTGGGCATCAATTTGCTGATCGATAGCGGAGTGAGCCCCGCAAAAAGAGCGTTGCGAGCATACTGGGTGGCCGTTGGCAGGCTGGCGCAATAGAAATCCTCCTTGTCGACTCTATAATATGGTGTGATCAAATCGCGCACCATAAGCCATTGATCGTAGCGGAAATTGTCGATCAACAGAAAAGTCGTCTTCTTGTCTTTGCTCAGTTGCGGAAAAACGTTGTTGCGCATTAAGTTATGCGACATAACGGGGCGTGTAGATTTCTCGCTCTTTTCGTCGAACCAATCTTGATAGTGGTTTTTGATGAATTTGGCAAATTCATTGTCGGCTTCGGTTTTTTGGTAGGAGAGTATTTCGCCCACCGAAGGATCGCTCGATTCGGAGAGTTCCATATCCCAACCCACGATTTTGCGATAGATCTGCACCCACTGTTCAAAGTCGCCTCCGCCCGAAATAGAGGCCGAAATTTGCCCGAACTCGGTGCGGTAATTCGATGTAGATTGCTCGGTGACCAGTTGTTCGCGATGGACATTCTTTTTGATAGAGAGCAACACCTGCGACGGATTGACGGGCTTGATCAAGTAGTCGGCGATTTTGGAGCCGATGGCGCGATTCATGATATTCTCTTCCTCGCTCTTGGTAACCATCACAACGGGGACTGTGGGTGCAATATCTTTGAGTAGGGGCAGGGTTTCGAGCCCCGTGATGCCGGGCATCATCTCGTCTAGAATCACCAGATCGAAGCGCTCGGCACGCACCATCTCCAACGCATCGTAGCCGTTGTTGGCCGTGAGGACTTCGTAGCCCTTGCCGCGCAAAAAGATTATGTGAGGACGCAACAATTCAACCTCATCGTCTACCCAAAGTATTTTTACCATTTTGTTTGATTTTTTAGATTTCTAGTGCATCAATTAGCCGTCTATCAGGGCTTGCAATCGATCCAAGGCTTTGCTTTGCTCGATGTTTCGCTCGACAACCTGTCCATCTTTGTAGAGTGTGATCAGTCCCGGCCCGGCGCCCACGTAGCCATAGTCGGCGTCTGCCATTTCGCCCGGGCCGTTGACAATACAGCCCATAACGGCGATTTTGAGCCCCGCTCTATCATTGAAACGTTCTTTGATTGCTTTTGTTGTGTTCTGCAAGTCATAGAGTGTGCGTCCGCAACCGGGGCACGATATGATTTCGGTTTTAGATATGCGTGCTCGCGAGGCTTGGAGGATTTCAAAGGCGGCAGGGATCTCGGCCTCGGGCTCCTCGGTGAGCGAAACGCGGATCGTGTCGCCCAGTCCGTCGATGAGCAGCGCCCCTAGGCCAACGGCCGATTTGATACGCCCCTCGATACCCTCGCCGGCTTCGGTGAGCCCCAGGTGGAGGGGGAAATTCATGCCACGCGCGTCCATCATCTCGACCCCCAAGCGGTAGGCGTCTACCATCACACGCACGTTGCTCGATTTGAAGGAGACCACTATTTGGTCGAAATTCTCGGCGCGAGCGATCTCCAAAAATTCGAGCGCGCTTTCTACCATTCCCCGTGGGGTGTCGCCCCATTGTTGCACCGTCTCTTTGGCGAGCGAGCCGTGGTTGACCCCCACGCGAATGGCCACACCGCGCTCGCGACAAATGGCTAGAAGCTCCACAAATTTCGCCTTATCGCCCCAATTGCCGGGGTTGATACGTACACCATCAACATATCGAGCCGCTGTGAGCGCCACACCGGGCGTGAAATGCACGTCGGCCACCAGCGGCACCGAGCAACCCGCTGCGCGAACCCGCCGCGTGATCTCTTTCATATTTTCGGCCTCGCTTTGCCCTTGGGTGGTCAGTCGCACCACCTGGCCTCCGGCGGCGGCTATACGTAGTATTTGTGCTACTACTTCTTCTGTTTGGATTGTGGGCACTGTGGTCATCGACTGTACCGATATTGGGGCCGAGCCGCCAATGAGCAGTTCACCCAAGCGAACTTCAATCGTTTTGCGTCTGTTCTGCATTTTTTCCTTTGATTAGATGTTTATAGCGTAGCGATGGGCTGGACAGAAAGGGGCCTATGTTGTATTGTGTCCATCGTTGATCGACTTTTTGGATCGTTTGATTGTCCATTGTGACAATGTTTGGGAAATCACGCCGGGCGAGCGTTTTGCTACGTGCATCGAGGTGAATTTCGGCGCCACGGAGCTCCACGTCGCGTTTGGGATCGGAGTTGCCAAGGGCGATCCACAGCTGTTCGTCGAGCGATAGGAGTTCTACCCCCGGGTCGAAGATCGGGCGAACGCTCCACCGAGTAGCCTCGGGTGAGGTCTGGTCGATACACATTTTGCCCCCGCGCCCAAGGGTTGCTCCTGCGTGGTCGAGCACATCGGCCACCCCGTCGCTAAGGAGTATTTCGCCCACCACGCTCCACGGAGCATCACGCCAGCGAGCCTTGAATTGCTCGATGCTGGCCGTGATGATGATATATTTACAGAAGCTCATCTGGCCGGCTCCCCAAAGAGCGGAGGCTACTTTGAAGCCTTGGCCGGCATAGGAATGTTCGATCTGAACGACGGCCAGATTGTGTGCCACCCCTTGCCAAGGCATATAGAGCCCCGTCACTTCGGGGGCGATGGCCATGCGTAGGGGGGCGAGGAAAATTTTCTCGGTGGCCAATGCCAAATATCGATCCTCCATCGGCGGTACGCCAACCAAAGTGGCAGGATAAATAGCCCCGTGGCGCCAAGTGATGCACGTAATGTGGAACAGCGGATAGCGATCGGTGAGCGAATAAAAGCCTGTGTGGTCGCCAAAAGGGCCTTCCGGGATCTTTTCTTGGGAGGGGTCTACGTAGCCTTCGATCACAAAGTCCACGTCGGAGGGTACGCTCAATTCGTTGGTCAGGCATTTGACAAGCCGCACCGGTTTACGGCGCAAAAAGCCGGCCAAAAGATATTCGTCCACCCCGTCGGGCAGTGGAGCTGTGGCCGCGTAGGTGTATATAGGGTCACCGCCTAGGCAGACACTCACCGGCATACGTCGCCCAAGGGCCTTGTAGCGTTCGTAATGGCGTGCGCCCGTCTTGTGGAGTTGCCAGTGCATGGCCGTTGTCGCGCGGTCGATCACCTGCATGCGATACATGCCCACGTTGCGCGCCGCGGTGTCGGGGTTCATCGTGTGCACCAAAGGCAGGGTGATAAACCGCCCCCCGTCTAAAGGCCACGTGCGCAGGATAGGCAGCCGATTAAGGTCTACCTCCGCCCCACGGCACACCACTTGTTGGCACTGACCTCGGCCCTTGGTGTGGCGCGGGAACCATCGCCTGGCGCTATTTAGTAGAGGCAAAAAGCGCAGCTTAGCCCACAGGCCTGGGGCGGGGCTTTTCATAAGAGAGAAAAGATCTTCTATCGAACGAGGAATATCATCCAAGCGATCGACCCCCAAGGCGGTGGCCATTCGTTGCTCGGAGCCCATGGCGTTGGCCAAGACAGGAAATTCGCTCCCGGTGGAAGTGAAGAGCAGCGCGCGGCCGCCGTGGGGAGCTTTGCTCTGGCGATCGATGATCTCGGCCATCTCTAATTCGGGATCCACGGGCACTGTGATTTGCGCCAGGGAACCTTGCTCGGCGAGCGCGGAAATATAATCTTTCAGATTTTTATACATAATTTCGTTCAAAATTACTATTTTTGTCTGATATATAATAACTTTTTTCGATGGAATCGATCTATTTATACAACACCCTATCGCGGCGCAAGGAGCTTTTTGAAGCTATCAAACCCCCATTTGTTGGGCTTTATGTCTGTGGGCCAACGGTCTATGGCGAGGGTCATTTAGGTCATGCGCGTGCGGCGATCACTTTCGATTTATTGTTCCGTTTGCTCTCTGCGGTGGGCTACAAGGTGCGCTATGTGCGTAACATTACAGACGTTGGGCATTTGGTGGGCGACGCAGACCAAGGCGAAGACAAGATAGCGAAAAAAGCGAAGAGCGAAGAGCTCGAACCGATGGAGGTGGCTCACTATTACACCGAGAAATATCACGACGCAATGCGCCTTTTGGGGGTGCTTAGCCCATCGATCGAACCGCGCGCATCGGGGCATATTATCGAGCAAATAGCGCTCACCCAAAAAATCCTCGACAACGGATACGCCTACCTGAGCAATGGTTCTGTCTATTTTGATGTTCAAAAATATGCAGCCCGTCACTCATATGGCCAGCTTTCGGGGCGCAATATAGACGACATAATGACCGGCACGCGCGAGTTGGACGGCCAGAGCGAGAAACATTTTTCGGCCGATTTTGCCCTCTGGAAAAATGCTTCGGCAGAACATATCATGCGTTGGCCATCGCCTTGGGGTGAGGGTTTTCCCGGTTGGCACGCGGAGTGTTCGGCCATGAGTGCTAAGTATTTGGGCGAAACTTTCGACATTCACGGCGGGGGCATGGATCTGATGTTTCCGCACCACGAATGCGAGATTGCACAATCCACAGCCGCCCAAGGGCATGGCTCGGCGCGATATTGGGTACACAACAACATGATCACCATAGGCGGCCAGAAGATGGGTAAGTCGCTGGGCAATTTCATCACGCTCGAAGAGTTTTTCACGGGGAACCACAAATTGCTATCCAAGGCCTACGAGCCGATGGTGATTCGCTTCTTTATCTTGACGGCACACTATCGTTCGACGCTTGATTTTTCGGATTCGGCGCTCCAAGCAGCCGAAAAAGGGTTCGTGCGCCTGTGTAAGGTGTGGCGTGCACTGCGCGAGATAGCGCCCGCTCAAGAGCCGGCCGAAGGGTCGCCTTTGATGAATAAATGTATGGAGGCTCTCTGTGATGATCTAAATTCGCCGGTTGCGATTGCCGCTATTTTCGATGAATTGGGGCGTATTAATTCCCACCTAGACGGCAAACTGACGATCGAGGCCAAGGAGTTGGCCGCGCTCCGATCGACATTCGACACCGTGCTGGGTGCCATATTGGGTTTAGAGGCCACCCAAGCCCAAGTGAGCGGTACACTGGAAGGGGTGATGGATTTGGTGCTCGAAATGCGAGCCGAAGCTAAAAAAGAGAAAAATTGGGCCATGAGCGATCTTGTGCGCGATCGGTTGGCGGCCCTTGGTGTGGCGGTCAAAGATGGCAAACAGGGCGCCACATGGGAGCTGAAATAGCAGAAAATAGCAGCAACAGCCGAATGCGACCTCTTTTTTTTTGAAGCAAAACATTAAAACAATAACGATATGAAACGACCAGAAGAAATTGATTTTATGAACTTACCCTTTGGCTATGTGCAAACTCCGTGGAATTTGCGTGTGAAATGTACAAAAGGCGAGTGGGGTGCGATCGAAAAATCGCAGGACGAAAATGTATCGATCCACATGGCCTCTTCGGGTTTGCACTACGGTCAACAAGCCTTCGAGGGGTTGAAAGCTTTCCGCGGCAAAGATGGCCAAGTGCGAGTGTTCCGTATGCGCGAAAACGCTAAACGATTGCAACGCTCAGCGCAATATTTGCGTATGGCCGAGCCTTCGGTGGAGCTTTTTGAAGAGATGGTCCGGCAGATCGTCACGCTCAACATAGATTATGTGCCGCCCGTTGAGGCCGACGGTTCGCTCTATATCCGTCCTGTGCTTTTTGGCGTTGGGCCCCGGGTTGGCGTTTCTCCGTCGGACGACTATCTTTTGCTGCTTTTTGTCACTCCCGTCGGGGCGTACTACAAGGGCGGAATGCAGGGTATTCGTGCCATTGTCGACCGCGCACACGACCGCGCCTCGTCGCACGGCACAGGGCACATCAAAGCCGGTGGCAACTATGGCAGTAGTTTGCTCAGTGGCGAAATGGCGCACGAGGCGGGCTACCAGAGCGTGCTCTACCTCGACCCTACCGAGCATCGCTATATCGACGAATGTGGCGCGGCTAACTTTTTTGGTATCAAAGATGGCAAATACATAACACCGGCCTCGCCCTCTGTGTTGCCCTCGATCACCAATATGTCTTTGCAACAATTGGCACAAGATATGGGGCTGACGGTCGAAAAACGAGCTATCGATTTCAAAGCCGAGATCGCCTCTTTCCACGAGGCGGGTGCTTGCGGCACGGCTGCCGTCATTACACCCATCGCATCGATCACCGATCCCCACGACAATCAAACCTACAACTTCAAAACCGTGGGCCCGGTGAGCCAAAAACTCTACGACACTTATCGTGGCATTCAACTGGGCACCCTACCCGACACCCACAATTGGAATACAATTATCAAAGGTGACTGCTGAAAAAATCATTTTTTTTGATTTCCCGGACTTTTAATTTTCAACACACGGTGCTTGTTTTTGAAGTTAAGCATCGGTGTCTGAGCAAAAAATCCGCCGCAAAGAAAAATTTAATTTCGATAGAACAGACGAAGTATCAAAAAAAAATTGATGCACAAAAAATAAAACAAAAAAATGGACGTAACAAAAATGTCGCTCAGTGGCGCTACTCGCGAGGAACATGACTTGATTGGCGATCGCCAAGTGCCGGTGGAATACTATTTTGGTGTGCAGACAATGCGCGCGATGGAAAATTTCAACATTTCGAGGGTTCGCCTCTGCTTTTTCCCCGCCTTGGTCAATGGTCTGGCGGTGGTCAAACAAGCGGCGGCCGAAGCCAATCGCGACCTTGGAATACTAGACCAAGACAAGGCCGAGGCAATCATCAAAGCGTGCCAAGAGATCCGCCAAGGCCAATTGCACGACCATTTTGTGGTGGATATGGTGCAAGGTGGCGCCGGAACATCGACCAACATGAATGCAAACGAGGTGATCGCCAACCGTGCGCTCGAAATCATGGGGCACAAAAGGGGTGACTATAAAATCATACACCCCAATAATCACGTCAATTTGTCGCAATCCACCAACGACGCCTACCCAACGGCGGTCAAAATAGCCCTGCTCTACTCCACCGAACGATTGGTGAAAGAGGTTCGCCAATTGGTGGCGGCTTTCCGCGCCAAGGGCGAAGAGTTTGCCTCGGTGATCAAAATGGGACGCACCCAACTCCAAGACGCCGTGCCAATGACCTTGGGCCAAGAGTTCGAGGCCTATGCCGCCAACTTGGACGAAGAGGTGGCTCGATTGCACGAAAATGTGAAACTCTTCTTGGAAGTCAACATGGGCGCTACCGCCATTGGCACGGGGATCAATTCCGACCCGCGATACACGGATCTCTGTGTGGAGCATCTACGCCAAATTACGGCACTACCTATCCGTCGTGCCGAAAACATGATCGAGGCCACCAACGACACGGGCGCCTTTGTGATCTACTCCTCGGCCATCAAACGCTTGGCGGTCAAGCTATCGAAAATTTGCAACGACCTGCGCCTGCTATCCAGCGGGCCGCGCACCGGATTCAACGAAATCAACCTGCCGGCCATGCAACCGGGCTCGACAATTATGCCGGGCAAGGTGAATCCCGTAATCCCGGAAGTGGTGAACCAAGTGGCCTTCAAAGTCTTTGGCAACGACCTCACGGTGACCTTCGCGGCCGAGGCCGGACAATTGGAACTCAACGTGATGGAACCAATCATCGTTCACTCGCTTTTTGAAAGTATCGAGATGCTTTCTAACGCCATGCACACTTTGCAGACCAAATGTATCGTTGGTATAACGGCCAACGAAGAACATTTGCGCCAAATGGTATACCACAGCATAGGCCTAGTGACGGCATTGAATCCATACTTGGGCTACGACAAATCGACCGAACTGGCCGCCAAAGCCCAAGCCACCGGCAAAGGAATATACGAATTGGTGCTAGAAGAAAAATTGATGTCCAAAGAAGAACTGGATAATGTGCTCAAACCCGAAAACATGGTGCACCCAAGAAAATTAGTTAAATGAATTTCCGGGAATTAGGTTTTTTACAACCCGGGTCGCAAAAAATGCAACTCACCAACTGTGAATTGACTATTTTTTTGAGCCCCCCGATAGTTCAACACCGAAATTTCCAAAAAAGCACCTAACACATAAAAAACAATAGATGAGAATAAAAAAGACACGATACATGAGGCGATTTTTTGCACTTTTGACCCTAGCGCTACCCTTGGCCATGATGGGCTGTATCGAAAATGATATTCCCTTTCCGGTGATCAAAGGCGATGTAACGGAAATTAAATTTGAAGGGCAAAAAGAGGTTAAAATCGACGCCACAAAACGAGTGATCACCTTGGCGCTCAACGACACGGTCGACCTGCGCGCGGTGCATATCACTAAAATGAAAATCAGCGAAGAGTCGCGCTCGTCGATTGCAGAGGGCTCGGCAATCGATTTTTCGCAAGGCAGCGGCTCGTATGCCGTTAGCTCGAAACCCTATAAATTTACCGTTTCTACATACCAAGACTACGACTGGGAAATAGTCTGTACACAAGAAATTCCATATAAATTTGTGGTCAAAGATGGCATCGACAACAATGTCGACGTGCGCAACAAAGCCATGATTGTGTCGGTTCCCGAAGGGACGAACCTCTATGGGATCCAGGTCGAAAAGTTCTGCCTAGGCCCCGCCGGCGCCAAGTATGAACCAGATCCGGCGGAAGTGACTGTTTTTAACGGCCCTGTGAAGTTTCGTGTCAGCTATTTTGGGGTGGAAGAAATGTGGACAATCCATGTGCAATACTCCAAAGAAAATGTGATCACGGGAGCCGTTGCTCCATGGGCAATGTTTGCCACGGTGGAGGGCAAAGTGCAGTCGGGCAGTGCGCTCGAAGCCGGTTTTGAATACCGCAAAGCAAGCGAAACCGAGTGGAAATACACGAAAGCCAGTAAAGATAATGGCAAGATATGGGCTACGCTCACCCCGCTGAGCCCCAACACCGACTATGTGTTCCGTGCTCGATTGGGCGAAGAATCGGCTAAAGAGATCCCCTTTCACACGGCAGCTACCGTGATGGTGGAAAATATGGGCTTTGAAGATTGGGCGCTCAAAGGCAAGGCGTGGTATCCGAATCCATCGCCAACCAATAGCTTCTGGGCCTCGGGCAACGAAGGGGTGACAGCCCCAATCGCGGGAGGCAAAGATAGCAACACCGCGCCAACCGACGATGCGAAGGTGGGCAAGAAAGCGGCACTCATCAAAACTATTGTGGCGCCAGTTGTGGGGTTGGCTGCGGGCAGTATTTTCACGGGTGACTTTGTGCTCACGCCTACCGCGCCGCTCACGAGTCCTAAGTTCTCACGCCCATATCAAGGACGGCCTACACAGCTCAAATTCTGGTATAAATACGATCCGAAGCCGGTCAACGTCACCGGTTCTTCGTCGGTTCCCGAGGTGGTAAACAAGGGCGACATCGACCGTTGTATTGTCTATATTTATTTGGGCGATTGGGACGATATATTGTTATCTTCGCAACTCAAAAAAGATAAGACTCCGGGGGTGATTGCTTATGGTGAGTTTGTGACGGACAAAGCTGTTTCGACCTACACTCAGCAAACGATTGACATTCAGTATTACGACACGAGCCGTCCTGTTACTAAGATGATAATTGTTGGTACGTCGAGTATTTATGGCGATTACTACACGGGTGGTGAGGGGAGTACTCTTTGGCTTGATGAGTTAGAGTTTGGTTGGTTGCCGCCGTCGGCAGCTAAGGCTGGTGTTTTGAAAAGACGTTAAGAATCAAGATAATCTCCGGTTAAGAAAAGTGACGTTTCCAAGAGCAGTTAAGAAAAGTGACGTTTTCAAGAGCCGGTTAAGAAAAACGAAGTTTTCAAAAACCAGTTAAGAAAAACGCAGTTTTTCACAAAATGTT
>JAVWYC010000054.1:0-10499 GCA_036661755.1 Mucinivorans sp.
GCTTGAAATTGCCGAGGCGAAGACTAATTTATCAAAAAAGAAATGAACTGTGGGGGTCTGGGGGTACACAAACCCCCAGGATAGAGCAAACTAAAAAGCTAGTAAAGAAATAGTGCCAAAAAAGAACAAACTAAAAAGATAGTAAAGAGATAAAGCCGGGATAGAACTAAAAAGATAGAACAGCAGCAAGGCTAGTGAGGCTCGCGAACTAGCACTAGCCACGCTGACGCCACTGACTCGGAGTAAGACCCATCTGCTGACGAAATAAAGTGCTGAAATAGCGCGGATACTTAAAACCGGTATCCTCCGAAATCTCCGTTATCGTCCGCTCGGTGGTGAGCAATAACTCGGCCGCACGCTCAATACGCAATCGATTGATGTAATTATTAACCCCAAGCGAGGTGATCTGACCAACCTTGTTGTAGAGCGACGTGCGCGACAAACATAACTCACTGGCCAAAAATTCGATCGTCAACTGATCGTCGGCCATGTGCTTGGTGATAAGATCGTTGAGCCGCTCAACGAAATTCTCGTCGGCCGACGAAAACGTGATTTGACTCGGCACACGAAGCTTGTCTTTTGAAAAATTGCGCACCTGCAACCTGTTGTAAAACAAACCGCGCACAATGGTGAGCAAAGAATCAATCTCGAAAGGCTTGCCAAGATAAGCGTCTGCCCCCATTTTGTAGCCCAATTCGCGATGCTCGGCCTCGATCTGCGAGGTGAGCAAAATAACCGCAATATGACTGATGGCAATCGTCGATTTAATGGCGCCACAGAGCTCAAAACCATTCATCATAGGCATCATTACATCGCTAATGACAAGGTCGAAATCCTTGGCATTGATCATTTCGAGCGCTTCCACACCGTTGGCCGCACACTCCACCGTGCCAAAAGTCGGACTAAGGGTCGAACGCATAAATTCGAGGAACGAACTATCGTCGTCTACCACCAAAACCGAATATTCGCCAAGCGCTATTTTGCTCGCTATATTTTGCTCTTCCAGCTTATTGTCTGTCGTCTGTTCTGAGGGGTTTACCGGGATCGGTTGCCCTATTTGCTCACCTTGGGTGTGGGCGTGCTGAGGAATTTCGTAGAAAAAAGTAGCGCCACCATTGGCGTTGGCCTCAACCCCAACATGCCCTTGATGCTCCTCTACCAGAAGTTTGGCGTGCGATAGACCAACGCCGCTACCCTTGCGCGAGTGGTTGCCTTGATAGAAAGGCGTGAAGAGCTTCCCGGGATCTACATCGCCCAGGCCAATGCCTTGATCGGCCACCGCCACACGCACCATTTGTTCTTGGGTGAGGCTCACTAGAATGGTGATCGTCGAATTGTCGGGACTAAACTTAAAGGCGTTCATCAGAAAGTTGAAGAGCACGATTTTGCATTTTGCTTCGTCGAAGATAAGTTGTTCGTCTTGGAGTTGCGAGGTGAGGCGCAATTCGATGTGGCGACTTTGAGCTTCAAAGCTAAAATTGTCCATCATCTGTTCGATCCACTGCACGAGGTTGTACTCTTCGAGCAGCAGGGTGCTCTTGCCCACCTCTTTCTTTTGCACATCGAGCACCATGTTAATCACGCTACTCATATAGCGCGAATTGTTGTATATGTTGCGCAACTGTTGTTCTTGGCCGTCGGTGAGCGTTTTGGACTTGATCAGAGCTTTGAGCGGAGCGATAATGAGCATGAGCGGTGTGCGCAATTCGTGGCTAATGTTGATCAGATAATTGATCTTATCTTGGTAGCTACGTTGTTCGACTCGACGCAAATCGATCTCCATTTTGCGTTTTTTGAGCGACAATATTCGATGAATGACAAGAAAAATAGAGGAGACAATCACTGCGATGACCAGCATGACGAACCATGCGCTGCGCCACCAAGGGGGAGTGACCACGATTTGCGCCACTGTCTGAGCTTGGCTCCACTGGCCGCTAGCCATCAAGCAGCTCACGCGCACCGAGTAGTTGCCCGTAGGCAATCGACCCAGAGCCAAGCTCGGCTCGTAACTCTCGAAAGCTTGATCGCTCAATCCATCGACAAAGAAGCGAAACAATTTCTTGCGGAAAATATCTTTTTCGTTCACAATCACTTTGATCGAAAATGATGAGTAGCCATAGGCCAGATTGATGCGCGCCACCAGATTGTCGTCATAGATGCCGGCCACCGAGCGTCCATCGACAATGGCGTCGAGCAGAGCAATATGGGGGTGAGCCAAGAGTGAGGCGCCGGCCTGCGAGGTGTCTTTATCGTCGAATATTGCGCGGCCATTGATTTTGATCAGTCCCTTGGTGCTACCCATATAGATATTGGCGGGATCTTTCTGAACAAAGGGTGTGAAGATCAAGCGCGAAGGCACAACGCCGTCCGATTCGCCAAAAATCACAAAACGTTTTTCGTCGACCAAGTAACAAAACAACATATTGTCGCCGCCGCCCCATAGTCGTCCGTCGCTATCGATGGAGAGCGAAGTGACGTCGGTGAAAAGATTTGTCTCTATTTTGTCGAGTTTCGCCGTTTGTGCATCGAGGCGTAGCAGTCCATTGTCGGTGCCTAGCCACACGTTGCCCATGCTATCCATCACGCTGGCCATCATGGTCACCTGTGGCGGGAAAGCATGCACCAAGCTCAGCTCTTGTTTGCGTTCGTCTAGGCGGAGTATGTTTTGGTAGGACATCAAGTAGAGCGACCCTTGGCGGCTGCCGATCACTTGCAGCCCGGTCTGTTGCGAGGGATCAATATCCTTGGCCACGATATCTAAGAACGAGTTGCGCACAATATCATAGCGGATCAAATGATCGCCCATAATATAGATATAGCCACCATGCGAGGCGTAGAGGTTCACCAGATTGCCCGACGAAAAATGGCGCATATTTTCGTCCTTGTTTTTGATGACCACCGCTCTGACGGCTCCCGAAAGTTTGTTGAATATAAAAAGTCCTTTGTTGAACGACGATATAAGGAGCTCGGTTGGCGAGAAGGAGGTGATGGAGACTATTTTTTGTCCGGCGGTTTGGGCGTAGTGCGTAAAGTGGTTGGTTGCGGGGTTGTAGTGATTGACTCCTCCGCCATCGGTGCCAATCCAGAGCGAGCCGTCGGCGTCGGGCCATAGACAGATGATCGTTTCGTTGCTCACCCCGTATGTGCTGCCGCTTACGGCATAGCGATAGGTCTGTATTTGGGTGGGTTTAATAAGGATCAACCCCTCGCGGATAGACCCGGCCCATATATTGTCTTGTTTGTCGGCATAGAGCGAATAGAAGGCGTTGACCATGATCGAGTTACGATCCATCGGGTCGCTGTTGATCCGGCTAAAGCTCCTGTGTTTTTGGTCATAAATATTGATTCCTCCGCCGTCGGTGGCCAGCCATATTTGGTCGCCGTGGCTGAGAATATCGAGCACGATGTTGCTACCCAGCTCGCCCGATTCTTCGGTGAAATGGTGAATAACCTTACCTCGTTCGTCGATACAATAGACGCCATTGTTGTAGTCTGACACCCAGAGTTGCCCGCGTGAATCGACCTCTATTTTCCAGATCAAGTGGTTGGCGAATTGCAGCGATTGGTTGAAACGGCGCGTTGTCATGTTATAGAACCACAAACCGGTGCTACGCGAAGAGAGCACCAAGGTGTTGCCCTTGAATCGTTTGACGTCGTGCACGATGCCGATTGGCTTTTCGGTGGTCGTGGGGCCGACTAGCTCGACGATAGAATCTTTGTCCGCTGAGTAGAAGAGCAGGCCGCCGTCGGCTCCAAGAATCATGCCCTGCGGCGTGCGCAACGAACAGTAGGAGGCTATCGACGAGTCGCGATAGTGTTTTTCGGTGAAATTATCCTGCACACTGTTGTAGATCACCGTGCCGGCAGAGGTCGACACCCATAGCGCGCCGGTGGCGTCTTGGTTGATGGCGCGGATAAAAGAGGAGGGCAAGCCGCCCGGCGAGGGTTGCCTGTAGTATCGGCGGAGGTTGTAGTGGTCGAATGAGTTGAGCCCGCTCTGTGTGCCGATCCATAGAATACCTTTGTTGTCCATAAAAATGGCTTGCACGCGCGGGTGTGTGAGCCCCTCTTCGATCGATATTTGTTTGAAATAGTAACTTGCAGGTGCGGCATGAGTAGCCCCCCCGGATAGACAAAGGAGGCAAAGGCCAACTAGGCACAGCGAAAATCTATAGAAGTAACTTTTCTTCATTCTTTGAATAACACTCAACGTTCGCGCCCCAAAAAGTAGAGACATTAACCCAACATACGAATATCGGACGAGAAGTTGTCTAATACAAATATAGGTATTTTTATGATTATTACAACACTCCGGGCGTTGAATATTAGAGGAGGCCGCAAGGGACAAAATCGGAGTTTTGGTGTTGATTTGGATAGAAACGGATTTAATTTGAACAATCGATGATCTATTTATTCATTATTTGATATACTTTCGTATCGGGTTTCCGCAGGGGGGTATACGATTGACAAATCGGTCGCCACTAAGCAATCCACAACAAAAAACATTATTATATAAACATCAAAAAAATTAGCTATGAAAAGAACACTACTTTTGTTACTGTGTTTTGTGACTTGCACATTGAGCAGTTACGCACAGCAATCAATTAAGGGGACGGTGACCGAGAGCGGTTCCGGCGATCCTTTAATTGGTGTGACTATCGCAGTCAAAGGTTCCACCCAAGGTGGCGCGATGACCGATGCCAATGGCTCTTTCTCCATCAAGGCACCCGACAATAGCACTTTGGTCTTTCGCTTTCTGGGCATGTTGACCAAAGAGGTGAAAACCACCCCGTCGATGGGGAATCTCAAAGTGATCATGGAACCTGACGCCATGAGCATGGAAGAGGTTGTGGTTGTTGGTTACGGATCGGTCAAAAAAGTCAATCTGACCGGCGCCGTTGCTTCGGTATCAGGCAAGGAGCTTGCCGATCGCCCACTGCTCAACGTGGGTCAAGGTCTGCAAGGGGTTGTGCCTAACTTGATTGTTACGCCCGGCAACTCGCGCCCGGGCAAGGGATCGGATTTCAATATTCGTGGTGTGACCTCGCTCAACGGCGGTAGCCCACTGATCTTGGTAGACGGTGTGCAGATGGATATTAACTTGATCAACCCCGACGACGTGGAGTCGATCTCGGTGCTCAAAGATGCTGCCAGTTCGGCGATCTATGGTGCACGTGCTGCCTATGGGGTGTTGCTGGTCACCACTCGTCAAGGTAAATTGGAGCGCAAACCACAAGTTTCGCTTCGCGGAACTGTTGTTTTCAACACACCAACACGCCTGCCCGACCCAATGAACTCGGTGGAATATATGAACTACATGAACTTGGTTGAGACCAATTCCGGTGGTAGCCCAATGTTCTCACCAAAAATCATGGATTTGGCAACCGCCTACTACAACGACCCGATCAATAATTCTTCGGTCTATTGGGATCGTTCGAGCATTACCAACAACCGCTATACATATGTAGGTAACACGGACTGGGTGAACGAAACAATTCGTCCCTATTCGATCAACCAAATGTATAACATCGATATTAATGGTGGTTCAAAAAACACTACTTATTATGCCTCGTTCGGTATTATCGATCAAGGCGGTTTGATGAAACTCACCAACGATACCTATCAACGCTATAACGCCAATGTCAACGTGAGCACCCAGATCACTAAATGGTTGCAAATGTCGGCCAAGGCCATGTATTCGCACGCTGTGACCGAAGGCCCTTCGGGAGGTAAGTACTATGACTACAACTCTGGCGTGTTGGGCTATGACCTAAACCCACTGCTTCCGGTACGTCACCCGGATGGCCACTTCTCTGGTCAAGGGTCGATCACCAACGGCGCGGCGCTGGCCGAGCAAGGTGGACGCACAAACATCAAAACCAACGACTTGTGGCTCACCGGTTCGCTCAAAGCAACACCGGTCAAAGGGCTCACCATTGCCGCTGACTATACTTTTAACTACTATTCACGCGACTTTAAGCGTCACGACCGTTCGTACCAAGAATTTTTGGCCGATGGTTCGTATGTAATGTTCCCTCACACCAACCCTAACAAGGTGACCTTGAACAACAATGCCGACTACTACACCTCGCTCAACGCCTATATCGACTACACAGCGCAATGGGGCAAACACGGCTTTACGGCCATGGCAGGTTACAACCAAGAGTTGAAAAACTACTCGGGTTATGGTGTTAGCCGCTCGAACTTGATAAGCAACGACTTGCCTTACCTCGGTTTGTCGACCGGTGCGCTCAACGCATCGAGCAACAACGGCGAGAACCAAGGTTGGGGCGTACAAGGGGTATTCTTCCGCCTCAAATACGACTTTGCAGAACGATACTTGTTGGAGGTCAATGGCCGTTACGACCGGTCGTCACGCTTCCCTGAATCGGGACGTGGAGCCTTCTTCCCTTCGGTTTCGGCAGCATGGCGTATTGCGAACGAAAAATTCATGGAAGGAGCTCGCTCGGTGCTCAACGAATTGAAGATCCGCGCTTCATGGGGGCAACTCGGTAACCAAAATATCGGTAATTTCGACTACCTGCCTGCCTTTAACGTAGTGTCTGGTTACGGCAATACGAATAATGGTTACATTTTTGGCGGCAATCGCCCTGTCACTATTTCGGCTCCCGGTTTGGTGAACCCTAATTTCACTTGGGAGACTGTCGAACAGATCGACCTGGGTCTGGAATTTGCACTCTTTGACTCTCGCCTAAGCGGTAGTTTGGGCTGGTATAATCGTCAGACTAAAAACATGTTGACCACTCCCGCTCCGCTACCGAGCGTGCTTGGCGCCTCGCAACCTGCCGCCAATGCGGCCGACCTGAGCACCAAGGGCTGGGAACTGTCACTCAACTGGCACGATCATATCCAAAGTTGCGACTTCTCGTATAACGTAGGTCTGGTGTTGAGCGACAACACCACCAAACTCACTCGCTTCGATGTTGTCAACCCGGCCATCGGCGCCA
This sequence comes from Mucinivorans sp., assembly GCA_036661755.1. Classification (GTDB taxonomy): domain Bacteria; phylum Bacteroidota; class Bacteroidia; order Bacteroidales; family Rikenellaceae; genus Mucinivorans. The sequence continues at coordinate 6,969 of JAVWYC010000054.1, forward strand.
AACGCGTTGGTATGGAGTGGGGCGAAATATGGGGCTACACCACCGATGGCTTCTTCACCTCGCAAGCCGACATAGACAAGGGGCCCGATCAATCATATCTCTATAATGGCAAATACTTTGCCGGCGACGTTCGCTACAAAGACCTCAACGGCGACGGCAAGATCAACGACGGCAAAGGAACAATGGAAGATCCGGGCGATATGCGTCTGATTGGCAACTCGGCCGCTCACTATATGTATGGTATCACGGCTGGCTTCAACTGGAAAGGCCTCGAATTTCAAATGTTCTGGCAAGGTGTCGGCAAAGCCGATATGGCTCCCGGTGGCAACTTCTATGGTGCTCGCCGCGAAGTGGTGCCTTTCAAAGCAGCGCTCGACTACTGGACACCGGAAAATCCTAACGCTCGCCTAGCTCGCCCACAATACAACAACTGGGGCAACCGCCAAACGCAAACCAGAACCTTGCAAGATGCTTCATATATTCGTCTGAAATCATTGACAGTTGGCTACTCTTTGCCATCGCAATGGATGGCACGCGCCAAGATGCAAAAAGTGAAGATCTATTTCACAGGTGAAAACTTGTTTACCTTCACCAAACTCTACAAAGACTACGATCCGGAACAAGCCAACGAATATGGCTATCCATTGGCCCGTATGTTCTCGATCGGTTTGAACATTACGTTCTAAGTATTGATCATTCAAAAAAAAATACACAGAAATGAAAAAAATATTATATAGCGCATTTGTTCTCACTGCAGCTTTGACTCTGGGATCATGCAAGGTGACAAATGTCACTCCACAAGAGCGTATTTCTGACGCCACTTTTTGGTCGACACCAAACGATTTGGAGCTATATTGCAATAGCTTCTACGAAAACAACCTGTCGCGACCTGACCCTAGGCTCGACCAACCGAGCGACAATATGTTCTACAAAGAGGCCGACAAATGGTTGATGAACCAAGTCAACGTCCCCACCTCGTCCGATGGTTCGGAATGGAACTGGAATAACCTACGCAATATCAACTACTTCTTGAACCGCTACCAAAAAGTGACGGGCAATCAAGCCGATATTGATCAGTATGCCGGCGAAATGCGTTTCTTCCGCGCCTTGGAATACTTCAACAAGGTTAAACGCTACGGCGATGTGCCATACTACGACAAAGATCTCAACACAGATAGCAAAGATCTCTTCAAGGCTCGCGACTCTCGCGCCTTTGTCGATGGCAAGATTATCGAAGACTTGGAATGGGCAGCATCGCACATGAAAAACAAAGCCAATGTAACTCCGGGTCGCCTACACAAAATGGCTGCCTTGCAGCTCTTGGCTCGCGTTTGCTTGCACGAAGCCACATACGCCAAGTATCACAGTGTGCCGGGGGTGGACGTTAACGCAATGTTGAACAAAGCGGCCACAACAGCCAAAACAATCATGGACGAAGGCGGTTTCGCAATCGTTAAACAAGACATGGCTCCCGAATATCAATGGACAATCAAAGAACCATCGTGGCCAACTTTCAACGGTCAGAAATTGCACACCTACTATTACAGCCTCTTCTGCCAAGTGGATCTCAATTCACACAAAGAATCTGTGTTGCACCGCGTTTACATCAAAGATATTTTGATGCACAACACCCCTCGCGTGCTCAACGAATGGAGCGTTGGTATGAGCAAAGATTTGGCCGACACATATCTGTGCGCCGATGGTCTGCCAATTGCCCTGAGCCCTAAGTATATGGGTGATGACTCTATTTCGCTCGAAGTGCTGAACCGCGACGGCCGTATGCGCCAAACGTTCCTCAACAAAACCATCATGGCCTCGTATGACAAAGGCAAGACTGGCGCAACAGGCGTCTCGTCGGTCAACCCTAACGCCGTACCGGGTGGTTATGCTAACATTAAATTCGGTCACCCCGATCAAATCTTCCACGAAGCGGCTGGTTGCGAATTGGACTTCATGATCATGCGTTACGCCGAAGTGCTGCTGATCTACGCCGAAGCAAAAGCCGAGTTAGGCCAGTGCGACCAAACGGTTTTGGACGTGTCGATCAACCTCTTGCGCGATCGTGCCGAGATGGCTCCTCTCTCTGCGTCGGTTAGCTTCAACGACCCTAGTCAAGATTATGGCTACGCAATCACACCGCTACTGCGCGAAATACGCCGCGAACGCCGTGTCGAATTGGCCAACGAAGGCTTCCGCTACGACGACGTTATGCGTTGGAAGGCTGCTGCCAAAATCTTCTCTAATCCAAAAGTGATCCTTGGCATCGTGGTGAACGACGACGTGGAAAAGAAATACGACGAAGGGACTTTTGGCCCAACAGCGGTCAACCTCACCTCGATCCAAAGCCTTACGGGTAAAACAATCAAAGTGGTGCGTCCGTATCCGGGCATTGTCTCTTACAGCTGGGACGACCGCTCATATTTGCACCCTATTCCACAAGATCAATTGCGCATCAACACCAATTTGAAACAAAATCCGGGTTGGAATTGATAAGCATCAGTAAACCAAACAAATAAGGAGAAGGCCTGCCGAGCGAAAAGTGCAGGCCTTCTTTTTTTAAGTTGACAAAATTAATAAAACTATGAAAAAATATTTCATGGCCTTGCTCGCCATGTGCTTTGTGTTGCCGTTGGTGGCGCAAAAACCGATAAGTCCCGATTATCGACGATGGGACTTCGATAGCGACTTGGCCGGTTGGCGATTCGACAATCAAGATCAAAATCCCGCTCTGCAATGCACGGTCAAGCATGGGGTGGTGAAAATCTGGACGCGTAAGGCTAGTGTCGACCGCAAGAAAATCACTACTGTCGACAGCAACTACACTTCGGGGCGTTACACGTGGCGCACTTATATCTCGCAATTTGGCCCGGGCGATCAAAGTAGCATCGGTTCGTGGATTTATTCGGACGATCATCACGAGATCGATTTTGAGGTTGGCTATGGCAAACGGGAGGTGCGAACGAAGTTGGGTGCGGCGGCTGATGATTTGGTGGCTTATATGACCACGCAAGATTTCCCATTTGCTTCGATTCCGGTGTTGATCAAGAGTGGTTGGCATGTTTTCGAGATAGATTTATCGTTGGTGGGAGGGTGTTATTTTGTGCAGTGGATCATTGATGGTCAGCTTCGGGCTTCTGTTCAGCAGACTTTCGGTTCCGAGGTAGGTTTTCGGGTATTGTGTTCTGTGGAGAATCTTAGGTTCATAGGTGATATTCCTGCTACGCAGGACAACTACGGATTTTTCGATTATGTGGAGTACACTTTCCATCGTTAGGGTGGTCGCGGTTTGGGGCACGCCTGCCCCAAGTAGCGCGGTTGCTCGCGAGCGAGTGGTTTTTTGCGCGCAAGCTGCGCGAGCTTTTTGGTTTGTACTATCTTTTTTTGTTTGCTCTAGCTTTTTAGTTTGTTCTATCCTGGGGGTTTGTGTACCCCCAGACCCCCACAGTTCATTTCTTTTTGCGGCCAAAAAGAAACAGAACCAAAGAAAAACCCTCGCCCGAAGAAATTACTCTCTGCAACGCTAGCGAGCTT
>JAVWYC010000055.1:0-10493 GCA_036661755.1 Mucinivorans sp.
TAGCAGGAAAAGAATTACATCTAGCTGGCTGCCATTGATCGGGTAACCGAAAAACTTGTAATCAGCCCAAAAAAGATAGAAACAAAGCGGCAGATAGAGTAAAAAATAGGCCAAAGCTTTGCCCATGGTGATTGTAAGTGCTGACGAACCATTAAAACGCCCCCAGCGTCGAAACTCGTTGTCTGTCCCCATTCCCATACCAATACCGATCAGAAGTACTTGTTGGAGAATCACAATCAACACGGCTGGCAGTAGGGCTGTCGCGTAGCCATTGTATGGATTATAGAGCCGCTCGATTTTGTAGTGCACGGCCTGCGAAATTGTTTGTGCGCGATGCTCGTCAATACCCGAGGCGACCAGATTGTGAGTTTCGATCTGCGCCCCACTTGCCACCACAACATCGGCTACGGCATTAAGAAAACCACTATAGAGCAAGAAGTAACTACCGTCAGCATAGACACTTACGTGAGCTTGACGCCCGGAAAGTGTGTTTTCTTGATAATGGCGATCGATGAGCAACACGCCCACCACTTTATGATCCATGAAGAGTTCTTTGGCCTCTTCTAATGTGGGGACTGTGTAAACGACGTCTGCTGCCGGGGTAGCATCCACCCGGCGGCTCAGTTCGCCACTGGCTTCGCTCATATCGCAATCAACAACCGCGATTGGCATATCGCGCACCACTTCGGGTTCGTAGACAAAGCCATAGAGAGCGCTATATATGACCAGCGCGCCAACAAGGACTAGAAATACGCCATCATCGCGTAGGGCTGTTTTCCACTCACCAGTTATTATGTTCCAAAATCTGCGTATCATAACTTACCGTAATATTTATCGCCGAGAGCTTTGCGGTGCAACATTTTCAAGAACGGAATCACAAGGAGTGTGAAGCCCCCCATGGCAGCAATATCGCCCAACGAACGAGCCAAGGGAGCGCCTTTGATGCCTTGTTCGATGAAAAGATCCATAAAGAAGGTCATCGGGAACAGATTCGCCGCCCAAGCCATAATATCGTACATGGCTAGATGTGGAAAAGTGAGCCCGGCAAAGGTAAAGGCGGCTATGGTGTAGGCGGCTGAAATAGAGAGTGCAAAGCGCATATTGCTGGTTAGGGCTACAAAAATCACAGCCAGCGACATGTAGCTTAGGATCAAGAAAACGTTACCCACAAAGAGTATACCGATCGAGCTGGCTCTGAGCGGTAGGCCCAAAAACTGATAGAGTAGTGTGTTCATGAAAATACTAATGACGATGAAGATCAACAGATAGGGAGCTAATTTGGCCGTCAGGGCTCTCGATATGCTGCCGTTTGCTGTGTCTATCCATTCGCGTGCTGTGCCGTATCTAAATTCCGATCCAACAACATATGCTGTGGTGAGGGCTACCATGATAATCAAGACTAGCGGCATCAAGCCGGGCAACAAGTAGTAGGCATAGGAGCTATATGGGTTGAAGAGCACGTGTTTGTCGATCACCACGGGGTAGGCGGCCATAAGGGCTTGCCCCTGGCTCATGCCGCTGGAGGTGAGCATTTGTGTGCCCACGCCGATGTTGAAGGCCGCGAGCATTGTTTTTAGGTCGCGTTCCACAAGCGAACTGCGGGTGATATATGTGCCATCGATCCACGCGGCCACTTCGGCTTGGTTGCCGGATAGAATTTCGCTCTCGAAATTTTGTGGGATATATACAATTGCGTCTACCACCCCGGTGGCCATACTTTGTTTTGCATCGTTGATTGTCGAGCTGCGATGGGCGACAAACGATGTTGGCGAGGCGGTGATCATTGACGTTAATTGCCTGGAAGTGGGAGTGTTATCTTGGTCGACAATAGCGATTGGCAAGTTGTAGGCGGTTCCTGCGGCAAACATTGCCACATAGAGCACTGCCAAAATGACAGGGATCACAATGGTGATGATGAGCAGCGTTTTGTCACTTCCAAAACGTCTAATTTCGCGCAGTATACTTTTTCGCATAGCGACAAGAATTATAAGGTATCCATATCCACCGTGACACTCATTCCCGAGCGCAAGTTAGCAATCACGCCCCCAGATACCGGGCGTGCTTGGACTTGGAATGTACGGACGTCAAATTCGCCCGTTGTGCGAGTGGCCGCCCATGTGGCATACGAAGCTTCGACGGCGATGTCGGTCACTTCCAATTCGTAACTTTTGTCCAAAGCGGGGAAATATCCTTTGAAATGTTTGCCCATTGTCAATTTTGGTAGCAAAGTTTCTTTGACGTTGAATGTGACCCAAGCATTTGATAGGTCGATGATTGTGGCCACCGGATAGCCGGCGCCAATCAATTCGCCTTGTTCGGCAATGATGCTCGACACTGTGCCGTCGAAGGGTGCATATTGAGCTCCGTCGGTTAGGTATGATTCGACCTCTTTCACGCCTGCTTGTGCTTGATTGACGATCGCTCGCGCCGAGACTTTATCTTCCCATTGCGCGCCTTCTTTGGCCATTTGCCACTGTGCAAAAGCGGCTTTTGATGTATTTTCGGCAGCCGCCATTTGCGCTGCCACTTCGTCGAAACGTTGTGCAGGAATAACGCCGGTATTGTATAGGTTTTTCACTCGTTCGTATGTTTTTTTCAACAAATCAAGCCCAACGGTTGAATTTTGATACATTTGGTAGGCTTGTTCTATTATTTGTTGACGCGCGCCTCTGTCGATCTTTGTGTTCTGAGCGGCGGCGGCGTTTTCGAGTGCTTGGGCTTGTGTTAGTTTGGCGTCAACGGTTTTGGAGGTGATCACAAAAAGCAGGTCGCCGCGTTTGACGTTTTCGCCTCGGCGGATTTGCAAAGAGTCCACACGCCCCGGCATTTGCGATGCGATTTTGATGCTCGAAGCCTGCACCTCACCTTGCAAGAGCGTTGGTGCCGGTTTCCAAACAAACCACCCCACAAAAGAGACGATCGTTATCGTTGCAATAATAATAAGTGCTATTGAGTAAATTTTTGATTTCATGATTTTACTTAATTGATTGAAATTATTGTGGCTTGTGATGAATTTTGGTAATTGGCCAAGCGGTCGGTTTCTGAGGTCAAGGCCAATAGGTTGGTGAGCGCGACATCGAACCGATAGGCCGCCGCCAGACGTTCGGTGCGTGTTTTGGATAGGTTCAATTCGGCGTCCACCACATCGGATGCCGGAACCATGCCTTGTGTGAATCCCTCTTTTTTGACCCTCAAATATTCGGTTGCAAAGGCAATCGTAGCATCGGCAGCCTTGACGGCTTGAATGGACGAGGTGAGTTCGGTGTATAATTTTTCGACCAACACTTGAATATCAATTTCGGCTTGAACTTCTAATTGTTCGATCCGGCGCACTTGATTGCGAGCGGCCGAATAGCGATATTCGCGTTGCAGGCCGTCGAAAATATTGAGGCGAATGCCGGCGCCGACAAACCAACGAGGCAATTGGTCGGTCAGGTTGTAGCTCCAAATATTGATGCCCCCTAGCGCCGCTATTTGCGGTGTGAAATCGGCGCGTTCGGCACGTACCACCTCTTTGGCCAAGCGTTTGATGATGTCTACTTGCGATAGCGCCAGACTATTTTGGGCTACTTTTTGCTTAAAATAGGCCAACGATTCGATATTTTCTGTTATAAACATAGGTGTGATGGGCTGGTAGTCCACCGTTGGAGCCTTGAGCAACAATTCACTGGCAAACGAGGAACCGAAGGCCGAATTTACAGTCTGGGTGTTACCCTGCGCGCCAACCAACCCTGCGCGAGCTTGCGCCAGATTCATCTCCACGAGCAACCTTTCGCCTTTGGCAATCATGCCGTTAGCTTCCAGATGGGCTGCATTTTGAGCGTGTACCTGCATCGCCTCCACCAATTGCTCTTGCACCGACTCTATCGAACGCGAAAGAGCAAGTCCCCAATATCGTTGCGAGACTTGGGTGAAAATCTCGTTTTCGGCTTGGCGAGCTTCTATGTTGGCCTGTTCAAATTTTATTTTGCCTGCGTTGCTGACTGCGTTGATTTTGCCGCCCGTATAAATAGGTATCATTAAGTTGGCTCCCACAACGGCAAAGTCGCGTTTTTGGAGCGTGTAGCTAAGGTCGATCCCTTTGAGCGCACCAATAATTTGTGGCGGAATAGGCAGCTGACCAATCACGCCCAGCAATTGATCTTTGGCACCATTCAAATCGAAGTGGCCAATATCTTGCGACATGAAAGTATACTCGGCCGAGGCCGATAATTGCGGCAAGTGCATGCCCCAAGCCGCTCGCCGAGCAAAAAGGGCTGCGCGCTGATTGTGGGCAGCTGCCCGAAGTGTGGGGCTCGACATGAAAGCGGTTTCGAGCGCACTCTCTAATGAAATTGCACTTTCTGTGTTTTGTGCATTAAGTTCTCTTGGCACAATAAAGGCCACAAGGATAAGTAGTAGGATTTTCTTAGGCATAACTATAATTTTCACCCAAAGTTTTTCGGACAACATACTCAAAAAACGTGCCGATCATTATATCGCACTTCTCGGTGCTGCAAATGTAATAATTTTTTTTAGGACTTTATTCTTGTTTTACAAAAAGCATCGCCAGCCCCCGCCATCGGACTATCCTGAACCACTATTTGTGACTTCGCAATCCGATATACAGCCCCGCCACAACGACAATAATCCCCACGATTTTCATGATCGGCAAACTCTCGTCCATGATGAAAAAGCTAGCCACAGCTGTCATTCCGGGCATTAGGTTGATGTAAAGCGATGTACGCATAACGCCCAAACGATGAATGCCGTTGGCATAGAGCACAAAGGCGATCGAGGAACACAAAATCCCTAACGTCAAGACCGGGTAGATCCATTGGGTCGAAAATTCAAGCACAGCAATACGATCAAAATCAAAAATCAAAATCACCGGTATTAGATATAGTATCGAAAAAATATTTTGCCATGCAACGATCGAATAGCTGTTGTAACGCGCAGAAAGTCGCTGAACCATAAGCGTATAGATCAACGAAGTGACCACAGCACCAAAAAGTAATAAAATGCCAATTAATTGTCCTGACAAATCGTCAGTGCCATCTGCCAAAGCAACCAGCATAACCCCGCTCAGCCCCATCAAAAGTCCCACCCATTGGCGTAGATCTACTTTTTCGCCATTGATCAGCCACGCAAAAAGCGGAGCTAAGGCCGGAATCATCGCCACAATAATGCAGGCCAGCGTAGGCGAGACGTAGGTGATGCCGGTGGTCTCGAACAAAAAATAACCAACCGGCTCGGCGGCTGCCAAAATCGCGAAAAGCATCGCGTCGCGACGCGTAAGGCGCTGAAACTTGCCCAAAGCCAAAGAGATCGAACAGACCGTGATCAAAGCCACCGTCACTCGCGCCATAACCAACATCGATGGCGATAAAAATTCCAAGGCTCCTTTGCTCCAAATGAATGATAATGAGAATAATACGACAGAAATAAGCACCCCAATGTTGGCTCCGATTTTCATAAATTTTATTGTTTTTGATTTTTTTGTGCCTCAAAGATAAGATAAAATGTTTATCTTTGAAACTTGTAATCTTTATAAACTTCTTTCAATGCGTCATATAGTTGCTATTATATTACTGTCTATCAGCACAATAACCGCCACCCAAGGGAAGCGTAGGTCGTATGGGCCGCCCAAACAACTCTCAATCGAACAGGTGAAAAGTGTGCCTATTGACACAGTGGTCACGGGCGATGGCTCATCTAAAATCATCGTTTTTTCTAACAATACTTGGAAATTTTATCACCCCGAAATGGTGGAACTAGACGATCTGTCGGTCTATCGTCACAATTGGGATACAACCTCTATTTTTGCCTATCGTAATATGGAACTTGTTGATTTGCCGCCAATTATAGAGTTGAAATTGGTCGACGGGTTCGCCGATTACAGTGTCCCTATTCGTGGAATTGTGCTTTCTAAATATGGGCCTCGTGGACGTCGCAACCATAAGGGGGTCGACATTCCACTGCGCACGGGCGAACCGGTGCTCGCCTCTTTTGATGGCAAGGTGCGTTATGCTAAGTACAACAACGGGGGCTTTGGTTATTTGGTGATTTTGCGTCACAAAAACGGGCTCGAAACATACAGCGCCCACCTATCGCGTATCAATGTCAAACCGGGTGACTATGTAAAAGCAGGCCAAGTGATTGGTTTTGGGGGGCAAACCGGGCGTGCTCACGGGCCACACCTGCACTTCGAGATGCGTTATTGCGATCAAGTTTTTGATCCCGAATTTATATTCGATTTTGCCAACGGAACAATCCGTTATACGAATTTTGCTTTGGAGAAAAAATACTTCAACATCCATTCGCGAGCCAGCGAAATGCTCGAAGACATAGAGGACGAAGGCACTCTGACGGGTAGCGATATCTTGTCGGCGGCCGACGATTCAGTGGGTGTACGTGTGATCGAAAATAAACCACCGGTGAAAAAACCGAGCACCTCTAACCAACTCTTCCACACGGTGGTCAGTGGTGATATGCTCGGCAAATTGGCCTTGCGATATGGCGTTTCGGTCGACCAAATCTGTAAACTCAACGGCATTACACGAACAACAACACTGAACTTAAAACAGAAATTACGCATAAAATAATCATTCGATGATACAATTTTTCAAGAAAGACAAAACCGTTTATGCCGTGCAAAGTGCAGGCCAACTCAGCAACGAAGATACCAACAAATTAGGGTGGCTCTTTTCGGGTGCTGAAAATATGAAGGGTGACCTATCCGGATTTTATGTTGGCCCTCGTCGCGAAATGATCACGCCGTGGAGTACAAATGCGGTGGAAATCACGCAAAACATGGGCATCACAGGCATTGGACGTATCGAACAATTTGAAGAAGTGGCCTCGCCGGAGGCTCCGTTCGACAAAATGCTATCGCGTATGTATCAAGGGCTTGATAGCCATGTTTTTACGGTCACCAAACAACCCGATCCAATTGTCTTTATCGACGACATCGCAGCCTACAACCAAGCGCAAGGCTTGGCACTCGTGGGCGAAGAGATCGACTACTTGAATGGAGTAGCGCAAAAATTGGGACGCAAATTGACCGATAGCGAAGTCTTTGGCTTCTCGCAAGTCAATTCAGAACACTGTCGTCATAAGATTTTTAACGGGCAATTTATCATCGATGGCCTCGAAAAACCCGACACCCTCTTTAAGATGATTCGCCGTACAACCGACCTCCACCAAGGAGCGGTGGTGTCGGCCTACAAAGATAATTGCGCCTTTTTGCAAGGGCCTGTGGTCGAACAATTCGCCCCGGCCACACACGTTGGCCCCGATTATTTCACAACAGAAGATTTTGAAAGTGTGATCACCATCAAGGCCGAAACACACAACTTCCCAACAACGGTCGAGCCTTTCAATGGGGCAGCCACCGGCACAGGGGGCGAAATTCGCGACCGTATCGCCGGCGGCAAGGGGGCTTTCCCGGTTTCGGGGACGGCATGCTACATGACAGCTTACCCGCGATTGCGTGAAGAGACCCAAGTGGGCAACATGCCGCCGCGTGAATGGCTCTATCAAACACCTGCCGATATTTTGATCAAAGCTTCCAACGGCGCCTCGGATTTTGGCAATAAATTCGGACAGCCGCTTATCTGTGGCTCGCTCTTCACTTTTGAACATGCCGAAAATGGCAAACAAATGGCCTTCGACAAAGTGATTATGTTGGCCGGAGGGATTGGCTACGGGAAAAAAGTAGACTCCTTGAAAGATGAACCAAAGGCTGGCGAGAAAGTCGTACTCCTAGGTGGCGATAATTATCGAATCGGCATGGGCGGCGGCGCGGTGAGCTCCGTAGCCACAGGTCAATACGAAGGCGCGATCGAACTGAACGCCATTCAACGATCAAATCCCGAGATGCAAAAACGCGTCTACAACGCCATTCGCGCTATCAGCGAAGAACACGACAACCCGATCGTCTCGATCCACGACCATGGCGCCGGCGGACACTTGAACTGCCTGAGCGAATTGGTGGAGGCCACAGGCGGACGAATCGATGTCGATCAATTGCCTATTGGCGACCCAACACTATCTTATAAAGAGATCGTGGGTAACGAATCACAAGAACGCATGGGGCTCGTTATGCGCGAAGAATATGTCGAAAAATTGAGCAAAATCGCCGCTCGCGAACGCGCTCCAATGTATGTGGTGGGCGAAACAACGGGCGATATGCGCTTCACCTTTATCGATAATAAAACGGGGGACAAACCGCTCGATATGCCGTTGGCTGACTTTTTTGGCAAAACGCCGCGTAGCGTGATGACCGACCACACGGTGGTAGAAAGTTTTGCGGAGCCACAATACACTGACACTAAGCTAGATAAGTATATTAACGATGTTTTGCGCTTGGAGGGTGTGGCGGCCAAAGATTGGTTGACCAACAAAGTAGACCGCTCGGTCACGGGGCGCATCGCGATGCAACAAACGGCTGGCGAAATTCAATTGCCGCTCAATGATTGCGGTGTTTTTGCGCTCGATTTCCATGGCAAACAAGGGGTAGCCAATTCGTTGGGTCACGCCGCGGCGGTGGCTGTGGTAGATGCCAAAGCCGGATCGGTGATGGCTATGGCCAGATCGCTCACCAATCTTGTTTTTGCACCCATCGAAGGCGGACTTTCGGCGGTCTCGCTCAGCGCCAACTGGATGTGGCCTTGCCGTAATGAGGGCGAAGATGCACGTTTGTATGCAGCGGTTCAAGCGGCTTCGGATTTTGCAATCGCTTTGGGGCTCAATATCCCTACGGGCAAGGATTCGTTGTCCATGACTCAAAAATATGCCAACGGTGATTCGGTGATGGCTCCCGGTACATTGTTAGTTACGGCGGCCGGGCAAGTGTCTGACGTGAAAAAATGTGTGCGCGCGGCCTTGCAACCGCAGGCCGTTGGCAGCCGGATAGTGTATGTCGATTTTTCGGGTTCGTCGGATTTTGAACTTGGTGGATCTGCTTTCTATCAAACACTTAGCGCGGTGGGGCAAAAAACGCCAACCGTTCATTCGTCGCAATATTTTGTCCGCGCATTTGCTGTCGTGCAAAGTCTGATCAATGATAATATGGTGTTGGCCGGTCATGATGTTTCGGGCGGAGGGCTGATAACTACGCTGCTGGAAATGAATTTTGCCAACAATAAAAGTGGTATGTCGTTGGATTTTAATGCTTTACGTGACACCGATTTGGTGCGCTTGCTGTTTAGCGAGAAGCCTGCGGTTGTGTTGCAAGTATCTGATGCCAAGCATGTTCTGGATGTTCTGAATAAAGCTGACGTCAGTGGGGTAGTGTTGGGCGAGGTGACGGCCGAGCGTAAAATAGTAGTAAAACATAATTGTTGCGATCGATTGTCGTTGTCTATCAATGATTTGCGTGACACTTGGTTTGAAACTTCATATTTGTTGGATTGTCGTCAATCGACACCAAAATTAGCTTTGGAACGATTCAAAAACTATAAGAATCAACCACTTAGCTATAAATTCCCGGAAGGATTCACGGGCACTTACGCCTCAGAGAATATTGATCCGCATCGCAAGAAACTTTCGGGTGTTCGTGCGGCGATTATTCGCGAAAAGGGGTCGAACGGTGATCGTGAGATGGCCTATGCTATGCACTTGGCCGGTTTCGATGTGCGCGATGTGACAATGACCGATTTGGTTAGTGGGCGCGAGAATTTGGAGGATTTGCAATTCATTGTTTTTGTGGGTGGTTTTGCTAATTCCGACGTGCTTGGTTCGGCCAAGGGTTGGGCGGGTACTTTCTTGTATAACGAAAAGGCCTACAATGCTTTGCAACGTTTTTATGCACGTGCCAACACTATGTCGCTCGGTGTGTGCAACGGTTGTCAGTTGATGGCGGAGTTGGGGCTGATTAAAATTGCGAATGCAGTGGCTCCGAAGCCTCGAATGTTGCATAATAAGTCGGGGAAATTCGAGAGTACATTTGTTGGTGTGACAATTGGTGATACGCCATCGATAATGCTTGAATCGTTAAAAAACAGCACATTGGGCATTTGGGTGTCGCATGGTGAGGGTCGTTTTGAGTTAGCTGGCAAGGAGAGTGATTACAACATTGCGCTCAAATACGCATATGATTCGTATCCGGCTAATCCGAATGGTTCAGATTATTCGGCGGCTGGGATTTGTTCGTTAGATGGTCGTCATTTGGCAATGATGCCACATTTGGAGCGTTCGGTGAAGCCATGGCATTGGGCTTATTACCCGGCGTTTGGTGTAGATCATGAGTTGACGCCGTGGATTGAGGCATTTATGAATGCTCAGCGTTGGTGTATGGCTCACCAGTAGGCTGGGGTTTTGATTTGGCACGGCGATTTTTCGCTGGGCGCGCCGCTGGCACCGAGCGGTTTGCTTTTATCCGGCACTGAGCAGTTGCGCGAAGAGCGGTTTGCCTAAGCTGCACAGCTAGGGTCATCCGCGGTTGCCCACATTTCAATGCCTAAAGGTAATCGTCAGCGAGGGTTTGGGGCACGCCTTCCCCAAGATAGCGC